>JAGYMJ010000374.1 GCA_018400625.1 Planctomycetota bacterium | reverse complement strand
AAAAGGGCTCACTACAAACCATTTACAACCTTTTCGGCCAGGCTGATAGTGGTACTTTCCACTTGATATTGGTGATGTGCGAGAGCTCGCTCCCGGTCGCTTTCCGCGCCGGGAGCGATTGCCGGACAATGTGCTGTGGCGTAAACCTACAAAGTCAAAAGTCATAGATCACTAGTCCGATTGAAAGACATTATATATGGCTGATACGGTTTCATCGACAAGTTTCGCCCCTCCATCGGAACCAATTTGCCCATTAATCACTTGCCCGCCATATCCGCCATGCTCCTCGGCATTTTTTGTCGGTAAATAGCCGTAGCTGCCATTTGACAACTGGATCACAAATGTTTGCGGAGCGCTGCTGCGGGCTTTTATCCGGTGACCGTATTCAAGAAACAACTCGAACGGGTTAGTGACAAGAACCGCTTCACCGACCCTGATACAATGAAAGTCAATATCAACAAAAGGCCGGGCGTCCTGATCCTTATAACGTTTAATGGCGGCTTGATGACTTTTAATTTTGACAAAATGATGAAGTTTGCTGTCGTAGGGACCGGGATTATCAGGCATATTCTCATTACGAAGTAAATGACTGCAAAAATCGGCATACGCCGTTTCTTCATCTTGTATATTTACGAGACGTTTCAGCTCTTTTTCAGCCCCAACAAACTCGGAATAAGAAACGCGGCGTCTTGGTAAAGAAATCTTTGGGGAATTGTGCCTGAACACCGGATCATAATTGATGCACTTATTCCCCTCCTCACCCCCTTTTTCAACGGCGGCAAGCAGCCTGTCGGAAACCACTTCAACACCAGCTTCGCTCCAAAAATCCAAGCCCCCCTTATAATGACGTACAAGATCGCGGGGACTTTGGCATCCGGCGGCGCTGATCTGGCAAAGTGTTCGGAAATTTTCACCATACCGGCTTTTAAGCTTTTCACGGAGCGTGCCCATGTAATCGGAGGAGATGACCCTCGTAGCCTCCATCACCTGAGACGGGCAGGCTGCATTGACAATGGCCCCGAAGGGCTGTTGATTTTTATCGTAGAAATACATTAATTCCACACCCGCGTCTCCCCCCCCCTCCATACCGACAAAATCCTCCCGTCCCGTATCACCATACATCTCCGCGGTACCGTCGGAATATACCGCCCGGCGACAATGCCCGACAGCGGCATGTTGCAGGTTATGGGCCAGACCGGCCACCTGTTTTTCTCTGAATGCACGGGAAGCGGCTTCAAGAGTTTTCTCGATAAGTAAACCCCGATACTCCTGAAAAGAAATGGCATCGGGGACTGTTTCCATCCAATCTTTAGGAGGTGACACTAAAGGTGCACTATGGGTATGGATTGTGTTTATAGTTATTTTATCGGGCGACAAACAGTTGAAATGATCGGCTGTACGCTCCTTAATTTCGTTGCAAAATCCCACCGCCAGATTAACCACATCAAAACTTATCATGAGACTGTGATGGTTATTCTGTTCAAGCAAAAGAACGACGACTTTGAGGGGCGAATGAATACCTTCAGCCACCCGACTGTAATATTGTCCGGCAAGCGCTACAGTTCTTTCCTTTGGCGGCGTAATATCCGCTTCTCCAAAACCTACCGTTAACGATTTTGCAGCCATAATATTCTCTGAAAAATAGTAATTTGCAATTTAATATGAAAAGTGTATAATAAAATAACGAGTTTAACTAATATTTTCATATATTTCAAGGAAGATTGTGAGAAATGGATAAAAAACAAATGACATGTAAATTGATTGTCGTTCTGTGCTGTTCTCTCCTGGCGATCAACACCGTTTATGCTGACATTTCCCCCGAGATTTTCTTTGCCGAGGAATTAATAAAACAGGGATATAGTTCTCTGGCCGAAGACCACCTTTCAAGAACAAGAAACCGCCAATTTTTACCGGCAGCGGTTCGCATCGAAGCAATGAGACGTTTAGCTTCTTTATACAGAGAACAGGGGAGGCGGGCTGAAGAAGAAAGGGATTTTGCGAGTAAAAGAAGATTTTACAGCAGATCCATTAATGAATATTCCAGATTCCTTGAACAGGCCGGTGAAGATCTTGACAGGTTGGAGCGTCATAATTTACTTCATGAAAAGGGAGAATTAGCCTATAATTTAGCCATTGACGCTGCAGAAAGCATGCGGGCCACCATCGAAGAGGATGAAAGGGCTGAATACCGGAAAAGCGCCCTTCGTTGGTTTGAAATGGCTCAAAACACTCTGCAGGATGCAACGGAATTTCTCACAGAGTTGCGCGACACCTTAGAAAAGGCGATTACAACCGATGAAGATCGTAACTATTTCCAAAAAATTCAAAGGCTGGCCGGCCA
Organism: Planctomycetota bacterium; assembly: GCA_018400625.1. Lineage (GTDB taxonomy): Bacteria > Planctomycetota > Brocadiia > SM23-32 > SM23-32 > PUMZ01. Next base: position 3,686 of record JAGYMJ010000374.1, on the reverse strand, counting down.
GGCTGCGATGGATTACGGTTCGGCAATTTTTGAACATGCCCGATTGTTCCGTGATGAAGAGCAGCAGTATCAAGCCTTTCAGAACGCTATATCAGTGTATGAAGGCATTGCGGAAAGCTATTCCCATTTCACCATAAGATACCAGGCCTACCGGGAAATCGGTCAGTGCTATCGTTATATGAGAGAATATGACGACGCCGTCATCTATTTCAATCGCGCCCTGGAAGTTGAGGATTCCCCGGCAACCAGGTGGGACAGGCGTATTGCACGACTTTACCTCGCGGAAACATGTAATGAATGGGGAGAGTTGGATCCGGAGATGTATGACAGGGCCGTGGTATCTTCCGATGCTCTGATTACTGAAGTTCAACGTGAGGCGGACGCTACGGCCGATGCCGATGCGATGGACATGGTTTTCGCCGCATGGATCCAAAAAGGAAAAGCTCTGGTCGGCAGCGCCCGGCATATTGCCCGATCCGCAAGAGACGCCCTGGAGAACGGTGAAGAATTGCTGGGACGGGAGCGGCTCAGGGATGCCAGAGGACGTTATCAGACCGCCGTTGACCAGGTCAATGAAATAGCCGACAATCCGGATACACGCTGGGCAAGAGACGCCCGTGAATTCATCGATGATTGGATTGAGGAGAGTGGGGAAGTTCTCGACGAACCCATCGAGGTGCGCCCGGGCATTACAACTTATATGGCGGAAGGCGTCAGCCGGTTCCAGGAAGAAAGGTACCGCGACAGCATAACGAGTTTCATGAAGGCGCTAGAGGTTGGCGATCCTTACGTTTATGGTGAAACGCTGATTCCGGAAGCATGGTACAGAATGGGATTGGCTTATTATTACCTGTCATCACCGGACAGGGTGAGCGGAAACCATAATTATTACTATGAAGCAGCGCTTTGTTTTGAAAAAATTGCACGTGACCATACCGAAGCTGAGTTTGCTTCCGATGCTGCATATTATGGACAGCAATTTTACGGCGCCCTGTTCCAGCAAACCCGGGCCTTGGTGGAACGGGGGCGGCTTACAGATTTTGATCTCAGGGCAGACGGTCAGAGGTACTATTCAGCTCTTGAAAATTTCAACCGGCACTTTTCTGATGATCCGCGTTCTGATGATCTGCAGTTTCAGGCCGCGGAAGTGGCGCGGGCCATAGGTGATTTTGAGGAAGCGGCTGAAATTTATGCCGGTATTATGCAGGAACACTACAAATATTTTGAAGCTAAATTCAGGGCCGGATACAGCCTTTACCTCGCTGCGCTGGATTTGTTTGAAAAAAATGAAGATGATCCCCCCACCGACAAAATTGGAGAACTGCTGGTCTCAGCGGGTGAAAGATACAGTGATTATATCACCTGGTATGAAAACAATAAAGACTTCCTCGATCCTGAAGAACTGGAAACCCTGAATAAATGGATTGTCAGGACTAAAGTGGAATGGGGTCGATTACTTATACATAATGTGTGGGTCGAGACCTTCGAGGCGGATGAGGGAGCGGATAAGGCGCTGACATTGCTTGACGGGATCGAAAATCAGCATCTGGAAGGGCCGGAACGCCAGGAATTACGCGCCGAGTATTTACCTGATTCCTATTTTATCATTATCCAGGCCTACAGAAGAAAAGGAGAGTTGGAAGAAGCGGAGGTCTTTGTTGATAGTCTCGCCGAAGAATATGGGCAGCATGATCTCAGTTCATCCGCTGCCGGATTACTTGGTTATGCCTACCTGCAACGTCGCCAGAATCTTGAAGAAGAGGACGCCGATCGGCTCGATATAGATTATGCCGCCAGGCAGGCAGGACGCTACTTAAGTCTGTCCTTAGAATTAGACCCCGAGCAAAACATGAGAGTTTATATCCATACTGCGGCACAGTTGTATGAGATGGATGAATTTGGAGAAGCAGTCAATATAATCCAGGATGGTCTGGAACGTTTCCCCATAGATAATGCCCTTGCTCTTTTAGAAGAGGGCGGCACAGGATGGAACGAACTGGTGGAAAAAGGATATATCTCACAATCAGATCTTGCTGAAGGTGAATATGAAGAAGTGGAATTGGGAGATAAAATTCATGAGATCGTAAGAGTTCATATGAGGGCAGTGGAATCTTTAGCTGAATGCTACAGAGCTATGGAAGAATGGGCGCGTGTGCAAGACTCGGCGGAGAGACTGCTGAATTATGAAAGAAGAATAAATGCCGCGACCGGGCAGGAAAGAAGAAATATCGACTACAGAAGGGATTATGCAATCGCTTCGGAAGAATTGGAACTTTGGCAAGAGGCGGCCGGATACTGGAGGGAAGTAAAAACTATTGCAGAAAACATGTCCCAGACGGGCGAAGGGGAAACGGTGGCAGAAGGGGATAAAATCCAGTTCGAAGCCACGGTTGCACTGGCAAGATGCCACGCGGAGATGGGCAATATTGAACGGGGACATAATGTTCTTGCCTGGTATTTGCTTTCTTCGGGAGGATGGTTGAGAAAACCGGAATGGGGGCAAAAGGTTCAAGATTTATATGATCGCTATTTTCAGGATTCACTGGCGGATTTAGAAGACCTCGTTTTCCAGCAGGTCGAAGCCGATCCTAATCTGCTAAGAGTGCCTGAAAGTCGTCAATTGATAGTAAATATGGTAGATAGCTATTGGCCCGAAAGGGAAGATCAACTGAAGCGTAGTATAGAGGCCATCGAGGCCGAAATATAATGAAGTACTTGATTTTCTCAATGCTTTTTAGTATCTTTTAAGTGTTCTTAGAGTTGTTTGTGTTAATGTTGCCGATTTTCTTTACTTTTATTTGAATTAAGGAGAAGACTATGTGTAAAAAGTTTCTGATATTGTCAGCCTTTTGTGCCGTTTTTGCTCTTTTATTTGCCGGTTGTGCCGCTCCTCCAAGATGGGCTCAAGAAGACTCCCCAACTATCAGGGATGTACAGGACAAATATTTAGCCGGTGTTGGGAAAGCACATGCCGCGTTAGGCGATCAAAAGGTCTTACAGGCAGCAGCCTCCTTAAGAGCAAGAACCAACCTTAGAAAAGCCCGTGGAGAATATGCAGCAGATTTTATGGAACAATTTATTGATGAAAATCAAGAAGCCTTTGATCTGGACAAAGCGGAAGGATACATGACGAACTTTAAGGAACATTTTCAAGCCCAGACACTTTTGAGAGGGGAAATTGACCAGAGATGGATTGATGAACGGGGTGAACTCAATGGCGAAGGAACGGTGTATGCTATGGCTCGACTAACCTTAGACCCAGTCTATTTTGAAGTGTTGCAGAAATCGGCGGCTGAAACCCTGGAAAAACATCGTGAAGTGCTCACCGTTGATATGAGTGAAATCCTTGATAAATTAAATGAAAAAATCCAATTTGCGATCCAATATCCCTTCGAAGCCCTGAAAACACCAGAAGAAGCCCCAGCCCCCATCGAAGAGGAAAAAGAAGGTGCGGATGATGAAATGGAAACCGAAGAAGACGATTCAAGTGAAGAAATAGAGGATGAGGACCAAACAGAAGAGTTAGAAGAAGAGACGGAAGATCAAGAGGTGAATGAATCAACCGACTAATTCTTGCTTGCTGATTTTTTGTAAGTCCCCAGTGAAAACGGTGGCATCACCACCGTGCCCTGCGCCGTAAGTCCTCAGTGAACCACGTTGTTCCCCCACCGTGCCCTGTGCCGGTG
>JAGYMJ010000373.1 GCA_018400625.1 Planctomycetota bacterium | reverse complement strand
CGGATCCATTTGTAGTGCAGAAATACCGCTCCACCGGGACAAGCCCGGGGGCAACGTGTTTCACTGAATATTTACGAGCGAATGGACTATAATTTAACAGTCGATATGAGGAGGTTGAGTTTGCAAAACGGTCATAAATCAAAAAACAGCGATGACAAATACGGTTATCCGGCTACCCGCCGAACGCTTCTTAACAGGTTAAAAGACCTCGATGACCAGACGAGCTGGCACGAGTTTTTCAATACTTACTGGAAACTTATCTACAACAGCGCCGTCAAAGCGGGCCTTACACACTCCGAGGCTGAAGACGCAGTGCAGGAAACCATAATGACGGTTTCCCGAAAAATTCAGGATCTTAAATACGATCCGGCACTGGGTTCGTTCAAAGGGTGGCTGCTCAACACAACACGCTGGCGGGTCAATGACCAGTTCCGCCAACGAAAACCTGATCACCATGCTTCGGGCGCCTTTCAGGACGACCCATCGCGCACGCCCATGATCGAAAGGATACCTGATAATTTCAACTGGGACGAGCATTGGGAACGTGAATGGCGGAAGAATCTTATGGACGCCGCTATAGAACGTGTCAAGCACAAGGTCGGGCCGAAACAGTTCCAGATATTTGATCTTTATGTGCTGAAAGAATGGCCGGTCTCGAAGGTTGTCGAGAGCCTCGACGTTAGTTCGGCGCAGGTTTATCTTGCCAAACATAGAATTTCGGCAAAAGTAAAAAAAGAAATCAAAAGACTGAAAAAAAACCTGATTTGATCCTATCACCCGGAAGGAGATCGAAAGTGATCAGCATGAGCTGTCTGAAAAAAACGGCCAAACGCCCCCACCGCTACCGTGTCGCCGGAAGGGGCGACGAACGCCAATTGCGCCGTAAACTCTTGCATAAGCTGGCCAAACGTGCTAATATTAATAAACAAAAGACATAGATAAGACGGTTGTGGGTCCTCAGTGAACCAGATAGTTAACTTTGGACTGCGGCGCGGCGAGCGCCGCTTTTAAATCGAATAAAGGACGATTTCACTTTCCCGTCGATTTTCTAATCATGTGGCGCACTCAAGAAATAGATGTTCTGAACGCGTTTTTGACACGGTGAATATAAATACATATTTCACTGAGTATTTTCAGACACTTGACACTTTATAGAAGCAGATTATCCGTAATATACTACCGGAGTTGATTGTGAACGATGAACAAACGCATTCTCGTCATAATGGAGAAAATGATGCCGGTCGCAGAGTGATTGAAATACCCGATCATGAACTGCTGCGCCGCATCGGAAGTGGAAGCTACGGTGAAGTATGGCTGGCCAGAAGCGTCATCGGACAATACCGTGCTGTTAAAATTGTGATGGAATCGCGCTTCGAGGACCGCCGGCCCTTCGAAAGAGAGTTTAACGGTATCCGTCAATACGAACCTATCTCGCGTGCGCACCCGGGACTGGTCAATATCCTTCACGTCGGCCGCAATGATGAGGAGGGCTACTTCTTCTATGTGATGGAACCGGGAGATGACATACATACCGGCCGGCGGTTCGATCCGGATGCCTACAAGCCGAGAACACTCCGTTACGATCTATGCACCCGCGGGCGCCTTCCCACCGACGAATGCCTGCAGATAAGCACCCGATTGGCCGATGCCCTCGGGCATCTGCACGGTGAAGGGCTCGTGCACCGCGACATCAAACCTTCCAATGTTATTTTCGTCGGCGGCGCCCCTAAACTCGCCGATATCGGGCTGGTCGCCGGAACCGATCTGGTACAAAACCTCGTAGGGACTGAGGGTTATACGCCCCCGGAAGGGAACGGAACAGCGCGTGCCGATATCTATGCGCTTGGTAAGGTTATCTACGAAATAACGACCGGTAATGACCGCATGGACTGGCCGGAGGCGCCGGACGATGTCGATGTCCTGCCGAAGCGTGACCGGTGGCTCCGACTTAATACCGTCATGCTCCGTGCATGTGACAGCCGGGGTGACCATGGTTATGTGTCGGCCCGTGCGATGCGCGAAGACCTGCAGAGGATATCGGCGGGCCGGCCTCCCCGGAGGCTGTGGACACGTATGTTATCGGATTATCGCGTCATTTTAGCCCTTACCGGCCTCCTGCTTGTAGTTTTTTCAGTCGGTTTTTATTTGCGAACATCAAGCCGGTCGAATATACCGGATGATAATCGGAATCAGGAGCTTGGCCGGGAGCATGACCAGAAAATTCCGGAGGATCTTCCAGTTCCACCACCGGAGGATCCTGTCGGGCCCGCGATCGAGCATCTTTACTCCTTGCCGGGCGGCTTCCGGGATGTTGTTGCCGCTGACGTGACCGGTGATACTGCGCCGG
>JAGYMJ010000372.1 GCA_018400625.1 Planctomycetota bacterium | reverse complement strand
GGTCGCCTTCGGGGAGGGGCCGGCAGGGCGCATGAACGGCTAAATGGTGTTTGATACAATGTTGTTGTTTAATCTTCATTCCACCGGCACAAGGCACGGTGGGATGCCGTGGAGTTCACGGAATATTAAACTTTATTAAATTTGTTTTAACTTCAAAAATCATAGCGATGATATCTTTTAACAATGTCAGCAAAACCTATCCCGGCGGTGTTCAAGCGGTCAATAATTTCTCGATGGAAGTCAAAGAAGGGGAACTGATGGTCCTGCTCGGTACCAGCGGCTGCGGTAAAACCACAACCCTGAAGATGGTCAACCGTTTGATCGAGCCGACCGATGGGAAAATCTTTATCGAAGATGAAGATATAATGGCGAAGGACCCTATCGAACTGAGGCGAAGCATCGGCTATGCCATTCAGCATATCGGGCTCTTCCCCCATATGACGGTCGGTGAAAATGTTGCCGTCGTTCCCCGACTCTTGAAATGGGAGGAAGACGAGATTCGTCAAAAGGTGGGGCAACTGCTTGATATGGTGGGGCTGCCGGCCGAAGATTTTTACGACAGGTTTCCCGTCCAGCTCAGCGGAGGACAAAAACAGCGCATCGGCGTGGCGCGCTGCCTGGCGGCCGATCCGCCGGTGATATTGATGGACGAACCTTTCGGCGCCCTCGATCCCATCAACAGAGAAGTGCTGCAGGATGAATTCCTTGACCTCGAAACGCAGATCGAAAAAACAATTATTTTCGTGACCCACGATATTTTTGAGGCGGTTAAAATGGGGGACAGGATTGCCCTGATGGACAGCGGCCGGCTGCAGCAGCTTGCTGCTCCCGCTGAACTCGTCGAGAATCCCGCCAACGATTTTGTTGACAGGTTTCTGGGACAGCATCGCTTCCAACTTTCGCTCCTGACCTGTAAAGTAGGGGATGCTTTGTCGCCGGATCAGGAACAGGAAAAGGAACCCGGTGGAACGGAATTTTCCCTTAAACCCCGCCATTCTCTTGTTGAAGCTCTGGACGTGTTCAAGAAGAGCGGCGAAACGGACCTGCCCGTCTATAGTCAGGGGGAATACCGTGGCCTTTTGTCAAAAAAACTGCTGCTGCAGATGATCTCGCGCACACTTGGTGAGGCCGGCGAACAGGAAATAAAGTGAAAACAGTTCCTTCTCCGGTTGCATGAGTCCGGCAGGCCATTACGCTGAAAGGTTTGTCGTGAACCCCTTGAGGGGTTCCTCGCTCTCTAAACGCGTGGCCACATTATAATTGATATATACATCCAATACCGGCATTTTATGTTGAGGTGGACGGACCCCCTCAAGGGGTTCACTACAAACCTTGTCCGGGATGAGTTCCAGGGTTTTTCAGGTTGGCCGTGATTTACTGAATACTTACTATCAGAGATGAATAATATACATTTTAAACAGGAGTGAATCATGGATTTTTTCGAACAGCAGGACCTGGCGAAGAAACAGACACGAAAACTGATCGTTTATTTTGCGTTAACCGTGGTCATGATCGTGCTGGCCGTTTATCTTGTTATTGCACTTCCGATGGTTTTCGAAGAAGACTCTCCCAATTATGCTCTCCTGCTGAACCCCGCGCTTTTCCTGGGGATCGCGTTCCTTATCGGCGGTATCATCGGTGGAGGTTCCGTCTATAAGGTGCGCTCGCTCTCCTCCGGCGGTAAGGCCGTGGCGGAAATGCTGGACGGTGAAAGGCTGAATCCGGAGACCAAGGACCCGGACGAACGCCGCCTGCTGAATGTCGTCGAAGAGATGTCGATCGCCTCCGGTGTGCCCGTTCCGCCGGTTTATGTCATCGAAGGAGAGGGCATCAACGCGTTCGCCGCCGGGTTCCAGCCCTCCGATGCGGTTATCGGGGTGACACGCGGCACGCTGGAGCAGCTCGACCGAAACGAACTCCAGGGCGTTATCGCGCATGAGTTCAGCCACATTCTCTACGGCGATATGCGCCTTAACATCCGCCTTATCGGCGTTTTGTTCGGCATACTTATGCTCGCTTTTACAGGTCTTTGGATTTTGCGTTCACGGATGGGCTATGGACGTCGGCACCGCCGGTCTTCAAGAGGTAAAAACAGCAAGAACGACCAGGGCATTCTGTTTTTCGGGATTGCCCTGCTTTTGATCGGTCTGATCGGCGTATTGATGGGACGTCTTATCAAGAGCGCCATCTCGCGCCAGCGCGAGTTCCTTGCCGACGCGGCGGCGGTGCAGTTCACACGCTATCCCGACGGAATAGCCGGTGCTCTGAGCAAGATAGGCGGTGGTTCCGATTCGGACTCCGATTCCGGCAAAAAGGCCGGTCTGAAAGCTTTTGGCAATCCCTTTAAGGATGTCGGTTCGGCCCATACCGAAGAGGCCAGCCATATGTTCTTTGCTGACGCCAACGTGATGCCGCTCGGCGGCCCCTTCGCGACTCACCCGCCGATCCCCGAACGCATAAGGCGTATCGGCCCGAGCTTCGATGTGGAAGCCGAGGGTGCCGGGGAGCGGAAGCGGGAAGCTCGTGCCAAGGCCAAAACCGGGGAGCCGGAGGCAGAGGCGGCGGAGGGCGCCGAGAAAGCCGCGACGGTGCCCGGCCTGGGCGGTTTGATGGCCGACCCCGCGGAGTTCGTCTCCCGGATCGGCTCGCTCAACCCCGAAGGACTCGCATGCGCCGTCGCCGTGCTGCAACAGATGCCGGACTCGCTCCGAACGAAGGTCCGCAGTCCGCAAGGTGCGCGTGCCGCCATTTACTGCCTGCTCCTCTCGAAAGACGAAACCGCGCGTGCGAAACAAAAAGAACATCTGAAACAGAACCTGGATGAAGAGACCCGCAAGCCGTTTGTGGAACTCTCCGGCTCGGTGGAAAACCTCCCTGCTGAGGCGCGAATGCCGCTTGTTGAACTCGCCATGCCCGCACTGCAGCAGCAGGACGAGGAGCGGTACAGGGAGTTCAGGGAGATGGTTGATGTCCTCACCGGCGCTGACAATAAAGTCAGCATCTTCGAGTTCGCCCTCGGCCGTAATCTCATGCGCCATCTCGAACCGGTCTTCGGCAAGCCGGAAAAGGCTAAGGTCATCTATCACGATACCGCCAAGGTGCTGCCCCACTGCCTTCCGCTGCTGGCTTTGCTGGCGCGTTACGGCAACGAGGAGAACATGGAACAGGCTCAGGCCGATTTCGCGGCCGGTGTGGAGGAGTTCGGCGGCGATCCCGAGGCAACGGACATGCCCGATACCGAGGATGATCCGGTGAACATGTTCGCCGGGGCGCTGGACGAGCTGCGGAAGGCCGACGGGGAGCTAAAAAAACGGATTCTGGCCGGGTGCGTCGCCGCCATACTGGGCAACCGGAAGGTGACGATCGAGGAGGCGGAGCTGCTGCGCGCCGTGGCCGACAGCCTGGACTGCCCCATGCCCCCGATAACCGTTTCGGATCGAAGCGAAAACGGGCCGGAGACTTGAGCAGGTATTGGGAAAAAAGTGAATGAATTTAAATCAATAGGGATAATAAAGCTAAAATATCAAACTTTTATTGAAGGAGAGCCGAAATGAGTAAAGAAAGAAAATGTCCCGTTACCGGCATGACAAGCAAATCCGTTGCAGGCGAAGGTGCTTCAAATAAGGACTGGTGGCCGAAGCAGTTGAATCTCAGGATCCTTCACCAGCATTCCAACCTGAGCAATCCAATGGGTGAGTCATTCAACTACGCTGAGGAATTCAAGAAACTCGACCTGCAGGCTGTAAAGAAGGACCTCTATGCGCTGATGACCGACTCGCAGGATTGGTGGCCGGCCGATTACGGTCACTACGGGCCGCTCTTCATCCGGATGGCGTGGCACAGTGCAGGCACCTACCGCATGGGCGACGGCCGCGGTGGCGCGGGCTCCGGCTCTCAGCGTTTGGCGCCTCTCAACAGTTGGCCCGACAATGTTAATCTCGACAAGGCGCGCCGTTTGCTTTGGCCCATCAAGCAGAAATACGGCAGCAAGATATCCTGGGCCGACCTGATGATCCTTGCCGGAAACTGCGCCCTCGAGTCGATGGGGCTGAAGACCTTCGGTTTTGCCGGTGGACGAGAGGATGTCTGGGAACCGGAAGAGGATATTTACTGGGGCTCGGAGGACGAGTGGCTTGGCGATGAGCGCTACTCCGACAACAGGGACCTGGAGAACCCCCTCGCCGCGGTTCAGATGGGCCTGATTTATGTGAATCCGGAGGGGCCCAACGGCGAGCCTGACCCGGTCGCTTCCGGCCGGGACGTGCGGGAGACCTTTGCGCGCATGGCGATGAACGACGAAGAAACCGTCGCTCTGGTCGCCGGTGGTCATACCTTCGGCAAATGCCATGGCGCAGGGCCGGCTTCCCATGTGGGTCCGGAACCCGAGGCCGCTCCGATCGAACAGCAGGGGCTCGGATGGAAGAGCAGTTTCCGCAGTGGAAAAGGCGGCGATACGATCAGCAGCGGTATTGAAGGCGCTTGGAAGCCCAACCCAACCCAATTTGACTCGGGCTATCTTAAAGTGCTGTTTAAATACGAATGGGAACTCGTCAAAAGCCCGGCCGGCGCGCATCAGTGGCTGGCCAAGGATGTGGACGACGAGGACAGGGTGGTTGATGCGCATGACCCCTCGAAAAAGGTACGTCCGATGATGACGACGGCCGATCTCTCTCTTCGCTATGACCCGGTCTATGAGCCGATCGCACGGCGCTATTTGGAGAATCCGGAGGAGTTCGCCGACGCCTTCGCGCGGGCATGGTTCAAGCTGACACATCGTGACATGGGGCCCCGATCGCGCTACCTGGGACCGGAAGTTCCGGAGGAGGAACTTATCTGGCAGGACCCGGTACCTGAGGTCGATCATGAACTGATAGACGCACAGGATATCGCCGATCTCAAGAAAAAAATTCTGGACTCCGGACTGTCCATATCCCAACTGGTCTCGACCGCCTGGGCGTCGGCGTCCACGTTCCGCGGTTCCGATAAACGCGGCGGGGCGAACGGCGCACGCATACGTCTCGCACCGCAGAAGGATTGGGAACTCAATCAGCCCGAGCAGCTCAAGGCTGTGTTGGAGACACTTGAAGAAATCCAGGAAGAATTCAATAACGGGCAATCCGGCGAGAAAAAGGTTTCTCTCGCCGATATCATAGTCCTCGGTGGATGCGCGGGTGTCGAGCAAGCCGCGAAGAATGCCGGCCACGATGTGACCGTTCCCTTCACGCCCGGACGCACCGATGCGTCGCAGGAGCAAACGGATGTGGAGGCTTCCGCCGTTCTCGAGCCGGCTGCCGACGGGTTCCTCAACTATCAGAAAGCCAAATACGCGGTTTCGGCCGAGGAAATGCTGCTTGATCGTGCACAACTGCTGACGCTGACGGCTCCCGAGATGACGGTTTTGGTGGGCGGTATGCGCGTTCTGGATACCAATTTCGGGCAGACCAAACACGGTGTATTTACAAAAAAACCTGGCACACTCACCAATGAGTTCTTCGTGAATCTGCTTGACATGAGCACGGAATGGAAGCCAACTTCAGATGATGAAGAGGTGTTCGAGGGACGTGACCGTTCAACCGGAGAACTTAAATGGACCGCCACCCGTGTCGATCTCATCTTCGGGGCGAACTCACAGCTCCGGGCCGCGGCGGAAGTTTATGGAAGTGACGATTCTCAGGAGAAGTTTCTGAACGACTTTATTGACGTTTGGGACAAGATAATGAACCTCGATCGATTCGATCTCACCTGATGGGGGCATAAATGACTCCGATCTGTTCATGACTGCTTAGCAAGATGCTCAGTTCTCATCGAATCGTGTTGTATTCTCACCGGCACAGAGCACGGTGGGGAGAAAACTGCGCACTTCACCGAATATTTACGAAAGAAGCAAGCTGAAAAGGCCCCGGTGGCGACCATAAAATGTCTGCCGCCGGGGCCGAATTTTATCCGATCCGGTTAATCTTGATTTGGAAACGTCGCAGGGTTATAATGTATTCTGGCGGGGGCAAAAAAATCATTCGCAACTATTCACTTTTATTCATTTTACCCAACATGAGATCAGCAGAGCGCGAAGGAACTTTAATCGTCGTTTGCGGTATTGACGGCAGTGGTAAGACACTTCAATGTAAAAAATTGCACTCATATCTTCAAAGGCAGGGGGTGACGGCTCAATACGTAGAATTCCCGAGGTATAATGACGGTTTTTTCGGTGAACTCATCGCAAAATATCTGCGCGGTGAAATGGGTGATAATGCCGCCATTATAAATCCCTATATGGCTTCCTTACCTTTTGCCTGTGACAGGTGGGAATTTTCAGCCACTATGAGAAGTTGGCTTGAAGAGGGATATACGATAATATGTAACAGATATGTTTCAGCAAACATGGCACACCAGGGAGGAAAGATCGAATCCAAAGCAGAACGCAAATCATTTTATGACTGGATAGAAAAAATGGAATACCAGGTCTTTGGAATACCGAAACCCAACATGTATGTTTGGCTTGATATCCTGCCCAAACATGCTATAGAGCTGATTGGTCATAAAGGGGAAAGAAATTACCTGGGGAATAAAGACGATATACATGAAAACTATCAGCATCTTGAGACAGCAAGAAAAGCCTACGAAGAACTGGCCGGGAGAGGAAAAAATTGGATTAAGATAAAATGTTCCGGGATAGATGGTGTAAGACCGCCGCAGGAGATATCGAGGGACATTTATAAGTGTTTAACATCTATAGGAGAAAATTGAGGGTAAAGAAATGCATAGGCATAAGGTAAATGCGGGTATTGCCCTGGCCTGTTTATTGCTGTTCTTTTCCGGCTGTCGAACGTCCGATGTGGACGTGGTTGTCGGGCCGCCGGACGAGGAAAAAAGGGAATATGAACAAGAGGCTGCCTCAGATGTATGGGAGGAGCTTGACGCGCAGAGAGACTGGGAAGAGGAGAGAATGGTCCCTGAATTTGTATCTCCAAGAAAGGCTCCAATGGCACCGAGGCTGGAAGCTGAAAACAGGCGCGGTAATTTGCGGACAATAAATCCGGCTGGAAATGATAAAATAACAATTTTGGTTTTCTGGAGCATGGATTCCTGGCTTGCAGCAAGCGCGGCTCTGCATGCAGAGTATCTTACCCGAATATATGGCAGATATGGTGTAGAAGCGATAGGTTTTGTTGAAAATGCCCCTTCATTTGATTCCGTGGTCAGTTTTAAGGAAAAAAACAGCATCCTCTTTAATAATTATTATGATGATTTTAGCGCACACCAGCGACTGGCTTCGGTTGCCGGACGTGAAGTGGGATATGAGCTTCCATGCTTTTTTATAGTCGATTCGGAGGGGAAGTTGCGTTTCTCAAAAATTGGTTTTTCACCATCCGGTGTAGCGGATACATTCAGCGGTTCAGAATTAAGTGTGACTGAAAATGCCCCGAGGGGAGAGAGAATAGAAGACTATTTAAGGAAACTCATCACTGAAAAAAAATAATTAGTTTCACCTTTTCACAGAGGGATGATGTTTGATTTATGGGCTTTTTCTCCGTATAATATAAATATATTAAAGAAAGGGGGGAAAATCATATGATTATAAAGAGAATCGTAATAATTGTTACCGTTTTTTTATTGGCTGTTGCAGGGTATTTAATAACACGGCCATTACCGGATTATGTTGACACCGTTGAAACTGCCGGTATTGAAGATCCGAAAGTCACTTCATCTTCTGAAGATGATGGTATTTCACAAGAAATCGAGTATGATTTGCTTGTCGAAAACGACCTTTTCGGCATAATAGCTATGGAAAGGCGAAGGCAGCGTCGGGAAAGCGTTGAAAGGCCTGAGCCGGAGCCGGAGCCGGAGCCGGCAGAACCCTTAAACCTCGATTTGTTGGGAACGATTGCGGCGGGATCGGGTCTGGCCAGAGCAATAATTCAGCCAAAAGGCGAAAGCAAACAAAAAATATACCGTGTGGGTGATGCCGTAAAAGATGCCGAAATAATAGATATCGCCAGGAAACGTGTCCTGTTAAGTCGAGACGGAATTCGCTATGAACTGACGATGGATATGACGGAGGCCGTTGAAATAGAGGGCGAGGAAGTCGTTTTATCGGCCGGTGATTTCCGCGATTCCGTTGTTGTCGCTGCTGATGGCGTGATAGAAGTTGACAGGAGAGAAGTTCTTGAAAAGGGGGGCGGGATGTTCGCTTTAATGCGTCAGGTGCAGGGCAACCTGCAAGCCAGACCTTATATGGAAAATGGGGAGGCGAAAGGACTGCAGCTTAAGGGGGTGGAAAATGTCGGTGTAATGCAACTTGCAGGTATTGAGGAAGGTGATGTGGTCAGGAGTGTTAACGGTCAGGTCATTTCGAGTGTGTCTAAGGCTATGCAGGTTTTTCGCAAGGCAAGACATTTAGATGAACTGGATGTAAAAATTTTGCGTGGTGAGGAGATAATAGAACAAAGTTACAACTTCAAATAGTTGGATATCTCTCCTTTCAATGACTAATCTCTTCTTATTTTCGTTCAAATTAAGTGAATTGGTAAGTCCTCAGTGAACCACGTTGTTGCACCACCGCGCCCTGTGCCGGTGGGATGATGATTAAGCACAAAGTGTCTACGCATTGTCG
>JAGYMJ010000371.1 GCA_018400625.1 Planctomycetota bacterium | reverse complement strand
TCGCTATCGCCCTTTATGTTGCGTCAAGCGGTATATATACGTGTTTGGGGGAATCATTTCCCATTATGGGAGCCCCAAAAGTCAGGGACTATCTCTTGAAAGGCATGGAAGAAGACTTCGGGGGCAAACTTGCGTTTCAGCCTGATCCCGTAAAAGGTGCTCGTCAGATGATCGAACATATCAACAGCAAGCGTGAAGCGCTCGGGTTGGATGAGATGATCTACGATCCGATAGAACCGGCTAAGGGGGATGTGAAAATTACGAATGAGCAATGACGAATGTGAAAAACTGATTTGTAATTCACAATATCTAACCTGGAGATTATTCATGAAACCGAAACAGATAAAATCCGAAGGCGAAGCCATCGTTGTTGATCTGGGAAAATGCCTGGCTTGTAAAGGTTGTGAGATAGAATGTGCTTTGGCTCATAGCGAGAGTAAAGATATAGCGGAGATCCTTATAGCCCAATTGCCCCTTATACCGCGTGTGAAGGTTATCGCCGCGGCAGGCAGGGCGGTGCCGCTCCAGTGTCAGCATTGCGAGGACGCTCCCTGTGTGGAGGTCTGCCCCTCCGGAGCACTGTATAAGGACCAGGAGACAGGACGTACGCTGACGGTTGCCGAGAAGTGTATCGGCTGTAAATCCTGCATCTTTGCCTGCCCCTTCGGCGCCGTTGAATGGGACAGCGGCTCAGATCGCCTGATTAAGTGTGACCTTTGCGAGGGGATAATCGAAGAGGGCGAGCCGCCGGCGTGTGTCAAAGGGTGCCCGACCAATGCCCGGGCCGTGCGGAAAATAAAAGATTTGGCTTCTGAAAGGCGTAAAAAAGCCGCCGAGCGTACGGTCAGGGTCTTCGACGATAAACAGGATGATTGAAACAGTGAGTGTATTTGTGAGCTGATTGTGAACAGTTTTTAGGGAGTAGAAATATGACGGTTGCTGAGACTGAAAACGCCATAAAACATACTGACGGCGTGATAGAAAGTTACGGGGCCAAACGCTGTGACCTCATACATATACTTCAGGATGTTCAGGAAGAATATGATTACCTGCCGCGTCCGGCCCTCGAACGCGTCTCTGAGAAACTGAATGTTTCGCTTCCCGAAGTCTTACGTGTTGCTACTTTTTATGCGGCGTTCAGCCTCGAGCCGCGTGGAGAACATCTCATTACGGTATGCACCGGCACGGCCTGCCATGTTAAGGGCGCTCCGCGCCTTATCGATGCTTTACAACGGGACTTGGGACTTGAAGAAGGTCAGGAGACGACCGATGACATGAAGTTTACACTGCGCGAAGTGCGTTGTGTCGGCTGTTGTTCATTGGCTCCGGTATTAACGGTTGACGGCCGCATTCATGGCAATCTTGCTCCCGAAGATATAAGTGATATTTTAGAGGACTGCTTTTGAGAGGAAGAAAAAGATGCCGTTGTGTATGACGAGAGAAAAAATTGGTTCCCCCGAGGCGTTGAATAGCCTTGCAGGCCGTCTGAAAGAAAGAGCTGGAGGTCGCAAGATGGTCAGCGTATGCCTTGGGACCGGTTGCAGGGCTGAGGGTTCGGGCGAGGTTTATGAGGCAATACGTGAAGCGGTCGGTGAACTTGGTCTGGAGGATGAGGTGATTGTTATGGGGTCGGGCTGTCATGGTTTGTGTGCTCTGGGTCCTCTTGTCATTTTAACGCCCGACGATATTTTCTATCCTAAAGTTTCTCCGGAAGATGCTACGGAAATAATCGAAAAAAGTGTTATCGGATCTCAGCCTGTAGATCGTTTATTGTACAAAACCGGCGGGAAAACTTGCAGATGTCAGAGCGAGGTTCCTTTTTACGGCAGGCAGGAGAGAATCGTGCTCGGACTTAACGGTATCGTCGATCCGCATATGATTGAGGATTACATAAGGGAAGGTGGATATCAGTCTCTTGCAGAGGTCCTGTATAAATATCCGCCCGAAGACGTCGTCTCAGAGATCAGCGCTTCGGGATTGAGAGGACGGGGGGGAGGTGGGTTTCCCACCGGCCGTAAGTGGGAGTCTTGCCGTGCTGTTGAAACAGAAGACGGGAAATTTGTGATATGTAACGCCGATGAAGGCGACCCGGGAGCTTTTATGGACCGTTCAATAATGGAGGCCAACCCCCACACCGTGATCGAAGGCATGGTCATTGGCGCCTATGCTGTGGGGGCGGAAGAGGGCTACATATACATCAGAAAAGAATATCCGCTTGCCCTGAACACACTGCAATGTGCACTTGAGCAGGCACGTGATTACGGTTTGTTGGGACATGACATTTTGGGGAGTGGGCGTGATTTTGAAATCAATGTCGCACGCGGAGGGGGGGCCTTCGTCTGCGGTGAATCAACGGCATTGACTGCTTCAATTGAAGGACGTGTCGGGGAACCCGGGGCGAAGCATATCCATACTACGGAAAGCGGACTTTGGGGCAGACCGACCGTACTCAATAACGTTGAAACATGGGCCAATGTGCCTGAAATAATCAAGCGTGGTTCCAGGTGGTTCGCGTCCATCGGATCGGAAGGTTCGAAAGGCACTAAAGTCTTCAGTTTGGTGGGGGCAATAAAAAATACCGGACTGATCGAGGTTCCGATGGGGATAACGCTCCGCGAAATAATTGAGGATATAGGCGGTGGTATGGCCGGGAATCACGGGTTCAAAGCCGTTCAGACGGGCGGCCCGAGCGGTGGGTGCATCCCGGCCGATCACCTGGATATGAAAGTTGATTTTGACAGCCTGATTGAAGTGGGGTCCATGATGGGCTCCGGCGGAATGATCGTTATGGATGAAAGTAGCTGTATGGTCGATGTCGCGCGTTATTTTCTCGACTTCCTCCGTACAGAGTCCTGCGGGAAATGCACCCCATGCCGGGACGGAACCGAACAGATGTTCATGATCCTTGACAGGATATGCCGTGGGAAAGCCGGCGAAGATGAATTGGGTAAACTTGAAGAAATTGCTGAGTTGGTAAGGGAAACATCTTTATGTAAACTGGGTTCTTCAGCCCCGAATCCGGTCCTGTCCACCCTACGTTTTTTTCGTGACGAATACGAGGCCCATATCCGGGATAAAAAATGTCCCGCCGGCGTCTGTTCCGCTCTTATCGAATTCAGTATCGACCAGGAAAAATGTGTATGCTGCGGACGCTGTGCGAATGAATGCCCCGTCGATTGTATAGCCGGCACAGCCGGTAAACCGCCGGCAAAGGCGAGTGAAGAAGACCATCAGGAAGGAAAGGTTGGAGAACCTTTCCTTATCGACGTGCAAGAATGTGTCAAGTGCGGAAGCTGCTTTGATGTGTGTCCGACGGATGCGGTAGAAAAAAAATGAAAAGTCTATTTCTAAAATAAAACATGTATGAGTGAAATTCATTTTAATATAAATGGAAAAGAAGTTACTTGCCGCAGGGATGAGATGCTGCTGGACGTGGCCCTTCGCCATGGTATAGATATCCCGGCCCCGTGTCACCACTTTGCTTTGCCCGAGGATTACGGCGCTTGCAGATTGTGCTTGGTGGAAATAGAAGAAGAAAGATGGACCGGCGTGGATGCGGCCTGCACATATCCGGTGAGAGAAAAATGTATTGCTGTCCGCACTGATACCGAGGAGGTCAGACGCTATCGTCAACTCAATCTGCAGCTCTTACTGGCGCGATGCCCGGAGTCCGAAAGTGTCCGGGACCTGGCCCGCAGCATGGATGTTGAAGCGTCAAGATTTCCTGGAATCCAGAGGCAAAATTCCGATTGCATACTCTGCGGGTTATGTGTGAATGTTTGTGAAAACTTGATCGGCGCCGGAGCTATTGGTTTTGTCGGGCGCGGCGCCGAAAGGCGTGTCGCGGCGCCCTTCGACGAACCGGCAAGCCAATGCATCGGGTGCGGCGCATGCGCTGAAGTGTGCCCGACCAATGCCATAAAAACCATCGAAACCGAAGATGAACGCACAATAAAACCGTTCAGCCCGCCGTTGAAATTGGTGAAATGTCCGGAGTGTGGAAAGGGATGCATGACCGAAAAACAGTTGGAGTTTATGAAAACTCAACTTGGGAACAAAAGCGATGTTCTTGCCGGATGCCCCGCTTGCAAGGTGCGTAGGCGGGCACAGGAGTTTGCTGCCGTACTCCGGGGAAAAGAATAAGAATGGTTTCTTTATCCATAGATTTTATAAGAACATAAGGTTTGTACCAATAAATAAGGAGGAGTACTGAAAATGTCAAGAGATGTTTTTTGCGCTGTAGCAAGAGGCGCGCATAAATTTGTAGAAGAAGCCGAAAAAATGTGGGAAAATGCCGTTGAAGAATACGGGAAAGACCAGGAAGTGTCTTTTCCCCAGACTGCTTTTTACCTTCCGATGATCTATGCGCTGATGGAACGCAAGGTGTGTACTTTAGGGGAAATGGAGCCGGTGCTTGAACATTGCAGAAAGGATTTGCTGCATCCTGTGCCCGACGAAAATGTGTGGCTGCCTTACCTGGGGCATGGTCTCGATGAAGGTGTGGCTGCGATGTTTGCCCAGGAGATCATCTGTGCCATAGACTACCTGAACGGTGACCAGCCGGATAAAGATGAAGGGTGGGAAGGTTTCCTTACCGATACTGTAATGCGTGAACTGGGAATCCAACTGGTTGACGGGCGCATGCCGGGCTTTGCCGCCATACTCGGACCCGCGCCGGATAGCGAAACCGCGGCCAATATTGTTCAGCAGCTCCAGACGCGCAGTATATTAACCTTCCTCTTTGCCAACCGGGACGGCGAGACGATGAAGGAACAGCTCGAAGCTGAGAATGTGCAACTGGGATGGGATACTTATGTCGTGCCTGTAGGGCCGGAAACAAAACACGGTCTTCTGGTCCTGGATTGGGCCGTGCGGAGCGCATTGACATTCGGCGGCTTGAAGCCGGGGCAGTATCAGGAAATACTCCAGTACTCGCGTGACAGGGTCTTCGCATTTGCCATCACTTTCGGAGAAATCCCCGACGATTGGTACGCCACAGGCGCTGCGGCGATATTGATGGGCTATCCGGTTGTCAGTGACCATGAAACAACTCCCGAAGTCCATCCGACCGGTGTGACGACCTATGAAGCTCTTGTGCGCGAGACCGACCATGAACAGATCGTTCCCCGCGGTATCGAAGTGCGCGGCGTGAAAGTTAAAGTCGAGGAGATCGACGTTCCCGTGCCTTTTGCCGCTGCATTTGAAGGAGAAAGGGTGCGGCGTGATGATTTGCAGGTGGAGTTCGGGGGGAAAAAATCTCATGCCATCGAATATCTTCATATGGTGGGTCTTGACGATATTACCGACGGAGATATTGAAGTTGTCGGAGAGGATATAGACGATGTGGAGCCCGGCTCGGCTATGGATCTTGGTATAGAGGTTCTGGTGGCCGGGCGCGAGATGCAGGAAGATTTTGAAGGAATCCTTGAAAGGCAAATTCATATGTATATCAACCATGCCAGTGGCGTTATGCATATGGGACAAAGGGAATTGACTTGGATCCGGATCAGTAAAAATGCTTATGAAGCCGGTCTGCGACTCGATCATTTGGGGCGTATGCTGCATGCTAAACTGCACGATGATTTTGGGCAGATAGCAGATAAAATAGCCGTCAGACTTATAACCGAGAAGGCAGAATTAAAACGATTGACCGAAAGCGCTGAAGAGGCTTATCAGGCACGGGATGCAAAACTCGCCGGAATGAAAGATGAGGACGTTGATGTGTTTTATTCCTGCACGCTCTGCCAGACCTTTGCTCCTAATCATGTCTGTGTGGTCAGCCCGGAGCGCCCCGGGCTTTGTGGCGCTTATGACTGGCTGGATTGTAAAGCCGCCAAACAGATCAACCCCACCGGCTGTAATCAGCCTATCGAAAAAGTCAAGACACTCTCTGCTGAAAAAGGCGAATGGGAAGGTGTTAATCAGTTCGTTTATGAAAACAGCGGCCGGAATGTTGAGCGTTATTGTCAGTATTCAATTATTGACAATCCAGCGACTTCCTGCGGCTGTTTCGAGTGTATTGTTGCTATGGTGCCGGAGGCCAACGGGGTAATGATCGTCAACCGTGAATATGAAGGCATGACCCCTATAGGGATGCCGTTCAGCACGCTTGCCGGACAGGTCGGCGGCGGGGTGCAGACCCCCGGTTTTTTGGGGGTGGGCAGGAGATACCTGCTGAGTCAAAAATTCATCAGCAATGAAGGCGGTCTGGCCCGTCTGGTCTGGATGCCCAATGAACTTAAAGAAGAAATGCGTGAAGACCTGGAAAAACGTGCTGAAGAGATGGGCGATCCCGAGTTTGTCGATAAAATCGCCGATGAAACAGTGGCTGTGGATTCGGAATCCCTGCTCGAACATCTTCAAAAAGTCGAACATCCGGCGATGACGATGGAATCGCTGATATGAACGGAGAGTTGTTCGTTGTTCGTTGTTCGTTGATCGTTGTTCGTTGATGGTCATTTAAAAAGTTAAGTGCAGCCGGCTTGAAAGGGAGGTTCTTATGAGTGAAATTGAACATTTTGCCGACGAAAACACCGTCTCAAAACGACTGAAGGCGGTGCTGGACATCGAAAAAATGCTCGGAAGTCTCATGCGGAAAATCCGTAACAATAAAAAGGCGCTCAGAGAAGAACCAGCCGATTACGAAACATAAAGATTTGTCAACAAACAACAAACAACGAACAACGAAAAAGAAACCCCAATAAAATTTTGTTCTGATAATTTTTGTACAACCAACAAATTTTTTAAGGAGGAATTGATTTTATGGCTTTAACCGGACTCGATATCTATAAACTGCTGCCGCAGACAAATTGCGGCGATTGTGGCGTCCCTACCTGCCTGGCCTTTGCAATGAAAGTGGCCTCCAAACAGTCGGCTTTGGAAGAATGTCCTCACGCCTCAGACGAGGCGAAAAATGAACTCGGTGCGGCCAGTGCTCCCCCCCAAAAACTCGTTACCGTAGGTACGGGGGATCATAAACTCGAAATAGGTAACGAAACGGTTATGTTTCGCCATGAGGAAAAATTTCACCATCAGCCGGGTGTTGCCGTTCTGGTCGATGATCAGGAAGATGTCGAGACCAAAGCGGATAAAATATCCAATCTTCAGTTCGAGAGAATCGGTGAAGAAATATATGTGGATACCGTCGCTGTGAATTGCAGCTCCGGAGATGCCGCTGCCCTGCAGAATGCCGCTCGGAAATTGAACGACTGTCTGGGTTTTCCGTTGATCCTCATCGCCGGGGATGCCGGCGTGCTGTGTGAGACCGGTAAGGCATTATCCGCGCTGCGACCACTGCTGTGGCTGCGCGGAGGGGAATTGGGCGATGATCTTGTTTCACTCGCAGCCGAAAAAGAACTGCCTCTGGTTGTCGAAGGTGATCTTGAAACATGTGATGCCGCTGCGCAAAAAGCTAAAGATGCCGGAGTCGGGGAAATGGTCCTTTGCCCGGGTGAGGTCGGTCCCGCAAAGGCTCTTGAATTTGCGACCAAAGCCCGTCGGGCCGCTATCCAGAAATCTCACCGTCCTCTTGGGTATCCCGTACTGCTGCGCGCCTGGGCGGAAGACCCGGCCCAGCAATCGCTCGAAGCCTGCCACTATGTTTCAAAATACGCCGGCATCGTGGTGGTTTCCATTGATTCACCGGAATACATACTCCCGATCCTTACAATGCGGCAGAGTATTTATATCGATCCCCAGGTCCCCGTCCAGGTGGAGCCGAAACTCTATGAAGTGAATGATCCCGACAACCAGTCGCCGTTGCTTGTGACCACCAATTTCTCTTTGACTTATTACAGCGTGTTGAGTGAAGTGGAGTCCTCCCGGATTCCCGCCCGAATCCTGGCTGTTGATACGGAAGGCACGAGCGTGCTGACCGCATGGGCCGCCGACAAGTTCGGCGCCGAACAGATCAGTGAAGCGTTCGATAAAACGAATGCTTTGGGGGCGCTGGAAGATGGATACAAAAAGCCGGTCATCCCGGGGCTGGTGGCCGTGATCAGCGGCGAGCTGCAGGAAGAAGGCGGCTGCGAAATCCTTGTCGGCCCGAAAGAGGCCTCCGGACTGCCCAACTACCTCAAAAATGAATGGAATAAACTCGTCGGGTAAAAAAATATGCCGCGGATCACCTTTAAACCAGCAAATACCAGTATTGAAGTCCCCGCCGGCACTAATCTGCTCGAAGCCGCACGGCAGGCCGGTGTGGGTATCCGTAACGATTGCAGCGGAAAAGGTGTCTGTGGACGGTGCATGGTTGAAATTGAAGAGGGGAATGTTCATCGGCTCGCAAGCCGGTTTGAATTGAGTGATGGGCAGGAACTTGCATGCAGGGCTCTGACTCTCGAGTCGGATTTGACGGTGTTTGTGTCCCTGGCCGGGCGTGAAGCCGGCGCCGATGTCAGTGTCTGCGAAAGTGAACCGTTGCCGGACGAGTTTCCGTCCGGCGACGCCCTGGTAAAATGTTTTGATCTGCCGCTCGATAAGCCTTCGCTTGAAGATAATCTCTGCGATTGTGACAGAGTGAAAAGAGCTCTCGATAAAAGAAAGAAAAATTATTACAGCATGGACCTGGGGCTCATCAGAGAAGTCTCTTCCCGGCTCAGGGATTGCAACTGGGAGCCGCGCGCCATACTGGCTAAAAGTGAATGCGGCGAGGAATTGTTGGATATTACCGGGAAAGATTCTCCATTCCCTTGTATTCTTGCCGTTGATGTGGGCACGACCGCCCTGAAGGCGGAACTGCTGGCGCCCGGAAGCCGATGGACCGCATCCTGCTACAATAGTCAGGTCGGCTACGGACCCGATGTGATCTCCCGAATAATGTACTGCCAATACAACGATGACGGCCTTGCCCGGCTCCAGGGCGCCGTCATCGGAGATGTCAACAGATTGCTCTCGGAACTGCTCGAACGCACAGGATACGCTGAAGATGATGTGCTGTGCTGTGTGGTGGGCGGGAATACGACGATGATGCACCTTCTTGCCGGTATCTCGCCCCTTTGGATCCGCAGGGAACCCTACGCGGGCACATGTTATCATCTGCCGCCGGTTGAAGCCGCCCGGCTCGGAATAGATATTCATAAAAGGGGGAAGGTCTATTGTCTGCCGTCGGTCAGCGGCTTTGTAGGCGCCGATATATCGGCCGGCGTACTGGCTTGCGGGATGCATAGTGACGGTAATATTTCCATGCTGATCGACCTGGGCACGAACGGAGAGATCGTGCTGGGTTCCAAAGAGTTTTTGCTCTGTTGCAGCGCCTCCGCCGGGCCGGCGTTTGAGGGGGAAACAAGCGCGTCCGGCACGCGTGCGATGCCCGGCGCCATTGATGCTGTGTGGTGGGATGAGGGGTTAAAGTGCTCAACCATCGATGGCAAAGCCCCGCTTGGCATCTGCGGAAGCGGTTATATCGACCTTCTGGCGGCGCTTGTTGGTAACGGGATCGTCAATAAAAGCGGTACTTTCATGAAAGATTCCTTTCCTTGTCTGCGGGAAACCGAAGAGAACGGCAGGGAATGCGTTGTTGTGCCTGAATCCGAATCGGCGGCTAAACGTGATATTATTATCACACAGGCGGACATCGACAACTTAATCAGGGCCAAAGCCGCAATCTATGCAGCGGCAGAAGTGCTCATCGAAAGTGTCGGTCTGCACTGGAAAGACCTCGACCGCATCATGCTGGCGGGGGCGTTCGGGGAAAAGGTGAACAAGGAGAATGCCGTAAAAATCGGTCTGATACCGGATGTCGAAAGGGAGAGAATAGAATTCGCGGGAAACACTTCACTGCAGGGTATTATTAAAGCCGCCGCACATGCAGACAATTATTCTCTCATGCACCAACTCGCGAAAAATATGACTTACTTCGAATTGTCCACCCATCCCGATTATATGCAGAAGTTCATGGCGGCTAAATTTCTGCCGCATACGAAAACGGAACACTTTCCTTCGGTGGACAGGGAAGTGAGCAGCTTATGATTCGTAGATATTTATATTATTGCAAGTCCTCAGTGAATACCTTGGCATCTCCACCGTGCCCTGTGCCGGTGGAATGAAGATTATTAGCTACAG
>JAGYMJ010000370.1 GCA_018400625.1 Planctomycetota bacterium | reverse complement strand
CGATCTGCACCCGATGATGAAAAAATCTGTTCATTTGAGTGTAAGACCGCTCACTAACGATCAACTGAACACGAGGAGTGGTGGAATGGAGGGGGATGACGATCCTACAGACCGTATCACTTTTAACCATAAGGTCGTTCATGATAATTGACGATTTTATCTTTTTTTCATATAATACATGGACATTTTTTAACCAGTGAAGCTTAACAATCAGGGAACCCCAACGATCCGGATTTAAGGTGATCGCATGACCTTTAAGATTAACTGCAAAATAATCTTGTGCAACGATTTAATCCGATCGTGAGAAAACGGTGCTTGTGCACGCGCCTCTTCAATCCTACGGAAAATTTATGGTCTCAACAATCCATCTTCCTGAGATTTACTCTCTACCGGTCAACTCGCTCATCATCGATCACGACCACCTTCTCCTTCCCAAAAAAATTGCCGACCGACTGCCCGATAATGTGTCGGTGGAACTCAACGGCAATGAAAGACTGGACGCCACCAATGACGGGGAGATGCTGTTCGGGAAGAAGCTGGCCCGCAAACTCCAAAAAATTGGAGGGCTTGTGCAGGTGGAAATCAGGGACGATGTACTGAAAGTCCGTACGGCACTGGACGGCGCAGGAAAGCCATCGTTGGATAGGCCCGATATCTCTTTTTCAGACCCCTCCCCCCTCTTTGAAAGGATTTGCAACGGGCTGGTCGCTTCGCCGCAGCAATTCTTTCTGGCCGGTGAGGCGATCGAACTGTCCGTCAAACCAGGGTTTGACCGGCTGATCGCTATGAGCGCCACCCAGGACGTCATACCCTACCAACATCAGTTGGATACGGCGGCTGCGGTGCTGCGCCGTATGCACGGACGGGCCCTGCTGTGCGACGAGGTCGGGCTGGGTAAGACGATCGAGGCCGGAATGGTTCTGATGGAATATATCCTGCGCGGTATGGTTAAACGTGTGCTGATCCTCTCGCCGCCCTCGCTCCTCTATCAATGGCAGGAAGAGATGGCCCGCAAATTCAATCAGGATTTCATCATCAGCAGCTCTTCAAAATTCAAAGACGCGGGGCCGGAAGCCTGGGGGCAGTTCGATCGGATTATCGCCTCGATCTACCGCGCAAAACGCTCCGATCACCTCGAGCATGTGAGCAACAGCCGTTTTGACCTGGTGATCGTTGACGAAGCCCATCATCTGCGCAATCGCAATACCAAGGCCTGGAAGCTGGTCAGCAGCCTGGACAAAAAATATATCCTTCTGCTCACCGCCACGCCGGTACAGAACGACCTGAACGAACTGTTCAACCTCATCACTCTGCTCAAACCGGGACAACTCAAAACCCCCAAAGAGTTCAGAAAACGGTTCGTGACGCGCGGCGACAGCATGAAGCCGCAGAATGTCGATGAATTGAAGCGACTGGTGAATCAGATTATGATCCGCAACCGACGTTCAACCTCCGGCATTACCTTCACTCAGCGCCACGCCCATACCATCCAGATGGCCCCCACGGCCGAGGAACGCCGCACCTATCAATTGGTCACCGGTCTGGTGCGGGACATGTACAATCAAAAACGCAGTTCGTTCAACCGATTGACGCTCAAAACGCTCCAGATGGAACTGGGCAGCAGCCCCAGCGCTCTCATCGCGACCGTTGACAAACTCCTGGCGGATTCCCCGCCGGGCGAGGAGAAAGAGCGACTGGAAGAAATCCATTCCTCCGCCCGCAGTATTCAAAATACCGCTAAACTATCCGCCCTCCTGAAAACCTTGCAACGGGTCGAGGAGGGGGAAAAGATCATCGTGTTTACCCGCTATCTCGCCTCACTCCACTGGCTTCAGGACAACATCGAAGATTTTACCACCATCGTTTACCACGGCGGACTCAGTGCGTATGAAAAAGACCTTGCCGTCCAGCGATTCCGGGACGAAAAATCGAAATCAGTGCTTTTAAGCACCGACTCCGGCGGGGAAGGACGGAACCTGCAGTTCTGTCACCTGATGGTCAATTTCGACCTCCCGTGGAACCCCATGCGCATTGAGCAGCGAATCGGACGTCTCAGCCGGATCGGACAGGAGCGCGACGTGTATATTTTTAACCTGTCGGTCAAAGGCACCATCGAGGACCGAATGCTGAATATACTCGACAGCAAGATCAACCTGTTCGAACTCGTGGTCGGAGAACTGGATATGATATTGGGCCGCATGGAGAAAGAAAAGGATTTGGAAGAAGTCATCTTCGACATCGTGGGCCGCAGCCGAACAGACGACGAACTGCATGGCCATATGGAACATCTGGGCGAGCGGCTCCAGGCGGTGCGGGAGGACTATGAACGGGTCAAGCAGTTGGATGAATCGCTATTTGAGGAGGTCGACGATGGTCACCCGGATTGAGAACCTGGCCGAGCGATTTTTCGAGTCCGCGGGAGTCGTCGAGCCTGCGGGCTACCGCAGCATCGAAGTGCTTCTGCATGAGGATGTTCGACCATATTTTGACGGGCGCGACCACATGCATATCACATTTTCGACGGATGTGGCCCGGGAGACCACGAACGCCGAACTGCTCACCTACGGCAGCCCCATGCTGGAATCGATGGCGGAATCCGCAAAAGCCATCGGGGGCGTGTCGCACCTCTACCTCAAAGGTCTGAACCTGACCACGGGGCGGACGCTGGAAAAGATAGAACGCTGCGCAGGCATTCCCGGCTATATCCTCGAGTCCGGCGACGAAAATTATTTCATGTATCACCACGCCTATTTCTGCTTCAAAACCGCTCTGGTCTCCGATGAGCGCGAAGAAATGATCCACCAGCCGGCCGTGGACCTGCACAGCGGCTGGACGACGACGGAGCTGAATTCCCGGGTCTTGTTCCCCCACGCCTCGGAAGACGGAACCGACGTCGAGTTGGAGACGCCTCTCCGACTGCCGCTTGCTCAGGCCTGCCAAAAGGCGGTGTCCACTCTCAGTGACAGTATATCGCAGCGCACTGCGACCCGCCGCAAGGAACTTGAACGCACGATTCGCGATGAGAAGGCGATGGTGAGGCGCCATTACGATAAACTGATCGATACTCTGGAAAAAGGGAAACAAAGGAAAAGTGCGAACTTAGCAAGGATCGATGATAAGATTCAGGCGGCCGAAGCCGACCGGCAGCGCAGGCTGGAAGATGTCGAGAGTAAATTTCACCTGCAAATCGAGATGGAACTGACACAGTTGGCCGTTATCAGCTACCCCAAAGTGGGCGTGCCGCTATTGATACGCCAGGGGAAAAAGCAAATAACGGGGCTGGCCGTGTGGGACCCGTTGGTCCATCAAGGGTACTTCCACTCTCTAAATCGTAAAAACAGGGATTAGTGCTTAGTTACGTAAGTCCGCATAAAATCCTCAGTCTGATATTCTGTAAATATTCTGTGAACCTCGTCAACTCATCTCCACCGTG
>JAGYMJ010000369.1 GCA_018400625.1 Planctomycetota bacterium | reverse complement strand
GGCACAAGGCACGGTGGGGATGCCACACAAGTTGCGATAGGATGCCACGTGATTCACTGAAGATTTACCGGTAATAACCGTCGCCCACCGAACACGCGGCCCCGCTTGGCGAGTCACAAGAAGGCAACTCTATCCTATCCTATCCTGCCATGCACCCGACGGCTTTATGGGGAAAAGGGCCGTAAAGGTTATTCGGCCAGGTCAAAATCCATTTGGCGCTGGTTGATATCAATATTATCAATTTTGAGTTTAACGGACTGACCGAGACGGTACTGTTTGCCTTTTTTTCGACCGATTAAGGCGCGCTGATCGGGTTGGAAAACATAATAATCCCCTTTGAGCTTATTGACCTTGACCAGCCCCTCAATGGAAAAGTCCTGCAATTGTGCGAAGAAGCCGAATTCCTTGACTCCGGTTATAACACCGTCAAAGACCTCATTCTCACCCACTCCACGCTCCTGGAGGTAGCGCAGCAGTTTGAGATTCACCATCTCACGTTCCGCTTTATCGGCATTTTCCTCGGCTAAAGAGCAGTGTTGGGCGATGGGCGATAATTTCATTGTCCACCATTTTTTACTCTTGCTCTCCTTGAGTTTACCGGCCAGGAACTGGTCTAAAATCTGGTGTATCACAAGATCGGGGTACCGGCGGATGGGGGAAGTGAAATGGCTGTAAGTGGGGAAATGCAACGCAAAATGGGGGGCGCATTCAGGAGTGTAGATGGCGCGTTTCATGCATCGCAGCAATTCCATATTTACCGATTCCGCGTAATTGGTATTGCGTACATCAATCAATAATTTTTGTATAGCTTTCCTGTCGAATGGATCAATATCCTTGCCCATGACATTTTTCACAAAGTCAGAGAACGCTTCTAAATCCTCCTTATCCGGTTTCTCATGGACACGGTAAAGAGCGGGAAGATTATTATCCTTCATGAAGGTGGCGACGGCAACATTGGCGGCAAGCATAAACTCTTCGACTAAACTGTGGGAGCGGTCACGTTCGATTTGTGAAACGGCCTTGACTTTACCGTCCGCGCCCACATGGACATCATATTCCGGCACGTCCAGATCGACTGACCCGACTTCCACTCTTTTAGCCCGCAGGCGGCCGGCCAGATGATCCAGATCGACTACCGCTTTTTTTATCTCCTCGTCGAATGATTGGGGGTCTGAGCTTTTATCATCCGTAGGCTGGGAAGCGTCACCTTCCAGTATTCTTTGCACTTGCTTGTAGGTCATTTCGGCATTGAGCCTGACGACAGAATGGTATATTTTCGAAGACAGAAGTTTCCCGGAGTCATCAAAGCGCAATTCGACGGTTTTGGCGGGTTTCTTCCTATCCTTGGCCAGGCTCAATTTTTGCTGAGTAGCTTCCTTGGGGATCATGGGTATGAAACTGCGCACCAGATAGACGCTGAGACCACGCTCATACGCCTCTTTATCCAGTTCAGAGCCTGGTTTAACATGGCAAGAGACATCGGCGATATGGACAAGCACCACCCTTTGGTCTTTATTTTCGTCGTAATAAATGGAGAGGGCGTCGTCGCGGTCTTTAGCATCGTCGGGATCGATGGCGACCGTCACGGTATCGGACAGGTCACGCCGGTCTTTCATCTGCGATTCATCCGGTTCATAGGGGATATTTTCAGCTTCTTTAAGGACTTTCGCCGGGAATTCCTGGGGGAGGTCGAACTGATGAATAATAGCGAGTTCGTCTATTTCAGGGGAGTTTTCAGTGCCCAGAACACGCAAGACTTCCCCGAGCGCTTTGTCGTGTCCTTTATGCGGTTCAGGCCAATGGGTAATTTTCACGAGGACTTTATCCCCATTTTTGGCCATATTTTTTTTACCCTTTTCGACGAGTATAACGGTATCAATGGCGGGGTCGTCAGGTATGACCGAACCAAATTTTTTACTTTTGGTGCTGGTTAAGGTGCCGACGAACTGATCATGAGCACGATCCAGGATTTTGACGACCTTACCGGACGGGCCACGGTCATTACTTTTTCCGGTCTTTTTATTTCTATATTTGACCAGCACAAGGTCTCCGTTCATTGCCCCTGCGAGTCTTTGTTCGGGGATATAGATGTCGTCTTCAAATTCTTTTTTCACCGGCACGGCAAACCCAAATCCTCGTGGATTTTTATCCATCCGCCCCACTAAAAGATGATGACGGGAAGGCGCCCCCCACTTACCATTTTCCATTTGGAAGACTTCTCCGGATTTTTGCAACCGCAGCAGCATGGACTCGAGCTCATCGTGGAGTTCGAAAGGGACGGATAAGGATTGAGCAAGTTCTTCGGTACTCAAGGGTTGATAATCCGAATCATGCACAACATTCAATATATTTTCCTGTGATATCATGGCAAGGGTAACTCCTGTGCGTAGAAAATTCTGTTCAGTCCATAAAAATCCGTCAGATGCGGAACGGTTTATTTACAAGTATAACCATGAAAAGGGTAAAATGCAAGTAAGTATTAAGTAAAATAGAGAGTTTTTAACCCACCGCGCCCTGTTCCGGGAGGGGTGAGACACGCGGTTTTCTGAGGAATTACAATTGCAAACACTTTTATTAATATTTATGGGGAGACTTCAGAAAAATTAAAATCAGTCAGATGCGGTAAGAGTTCTTTTTCTGATCCGGGGCGTATTAGAAGGCGGCATATCATTATCCAACCATCAGCCATCAGTAAAATCAACATATCAATTTGACAGAAGAATTATAAATGTATAAACTAATGTCTGTTAATCACTCTTTTTTCCCTATTCTTTTCAATCTGGGATTCCCATTGGCTATAGAAGATATATTTAATAAGGCTAAGCAGGCTGCCAATTCGGGCAACTATACATATGCTATTGACCTTTTCCGTGAGGTTTTAAGACATGAGCCGGAGCATCCTGAGGCCAGGGTTTTATTGCGCGGGACTGAGCGTAAACTGGCGAGCAAGAATGCGGGGATAGTGGATAAAATCAAGGCATACATCAAGGTTACAGTATCGTTGCTTAAGGCTCAGTTAACGTTCAAAGACAGCAGGAAGAAGCTTGAATGCTATGAAGATGCTTTAGAGGTATTGCCGGACAATACTTCCTTTGCTATTCGCGCCAGTAAAGCGGCGCGGGCATCCGGTCTTACGGCCGCGGCAATAATCATCGTCAAGGATGTCGTAAGAAGGGCTCCGGAAAACGAACGGGCGTTGCGTCAAGCCGGGCTTTTTTTGGAAGAAGCAGGAGACAAGAGTGAAGCCCTGAAATTTTTGAACCGTCTGCACAAGATTGACCCATCGGACGTCGATATCGCAGCAAAGGTCAAAAACCTCGAGGCGGAAGTGCATATGGAAAGCAGTAAAATGCAGGAAGCTGAAAGCTTCAGGGATATGATCAAGGATGAAGACGCCGCCCAGGAATCTGTGAAAAAATTTGAGACGGAGGATGAAAAAAGAGCTAAGCAAATAGCCCAGGTATTCGAAGCACTTAAGGACGAGCCCGAAAATAAGAGTAAAATTATTCGCCTGGCATCAATGTTGCAGCAGTCCGGCAACACCCGGAAAGCTCTGAAACTGCTCAAGGACGCACGCCAAAAATTTCCTGATGATTACGACATCAGAGAAAAACTGGGCGATATGCAGATACGGAATCTGGAGAAAAAAGAACGCACTTTACATAAAAAGTTGGAAGATGCACCCGAAAATACGGAAGTTAAGGAAAAGCTGGCGGAAATAAACAAGAAACGCAAAGACCTTAATTTAAGGGAGTTGAAATGGAGAGTAGAGAAGCATCCCACCGATAAGGAACTGAAATTGGAACTCGGCCGTGCACTTTATGAATCGGAAGATATTGACGGTGCAATCGGAGCTTTTCAACAGGCCGGCCAGGTTCCTCAACTCGAACTTGAAGCCGCCACAATGCTCGGCAAGTGCTTCGCCTGGAAGAATCAATGCGACCTTGCTGTCGAGCAGTTTAAAAGGGCGCTCTCACGTCATGACACAATGGACAGGAAAGGAATGGACTTGTACTATAACCTGGCAAGTGCTTTAGAGGCGGACGGAGAGAGTGAAGAGGCATTGCAGATTTACAAACGGCTTTATTCCCATGATATTGGTTTCAGGGATGTGGCCGACAAGGTTGAAAAACTCAAAAATAACGTTTAATATATCTGCGCACGATAATCAAGAGTAAGTACAAACACTTTGACTAAATTTTAGGAGACACATAACATGCCGCAAAGACCATCCGCAGTAAAGACTTTGAGGAAGAATAAAGAAAATCATATCAAGAATAAAAGTATAAAAAGCAGACTGCATACGGAAACAAGGAAATTCGAAAGGGCTGTAGAAAGAGGAGACAGTGGAGAAGCAAGCGAACAGTTGGACACTGTCATCAAATTACTCCACAAGGCCGTTGTCAAAAGCGCCCTCCATAAAAATACTGCAGCCCGTAAACAATCAAGGTTGCAAGCCCACTTAAATTCGATTGAAAATAATGACTGATTTATCCGGTGATCAGGAACGGGAGAATTGAAAGTTGTGAGTTGTGAGTTGTGAGTTGAGAGTAACGGCAAAGGCAAACGAGGGGAACGGCAGTTGTGAGTTGTGAGTTGTGAGTAACGGCAAAGGCAACGGCGGGGGATATCACGGAGAACATGGAGTGTACAGAGAAAAGCAAAACACAAAAGACTACGGCAGAAAGACAGGATTAACGGGATAAAAACGGCAAACGGCTGTCAACGGACTATCACGGATTAACGGCATAACGGCAGGAATCACACGGAGATCACGGAGAACACGGAGAAAGGCCAAAGAAATGGCATTGTTGCGGGAAAGCGCGAAGTGAAAGCAAAGAGATTTGGCATGGGGCTTAGAGCTAACGGGAAGAGAGGAATAGCGGTCTAGTGCTTAGTTGCGTAAGTCCGCGTAAAGCCCTAAATCTGATATTCTGTAAATATTCTGTGAACCTCGTCAACTCATCTCCACCGTG
>JAGYMJ010000368.1 GCA_018400625.1 Planctomycetota bacterium | reverse complement strand
GCGCCTAACCCGCGGACGCTTGAAAGCGTCCACTACGAGCCGGGTTTTCGGGCAGGGTGCATTAAAGGCTAAAGGGAGTTGATACAACGTTCGCAGCGTTCAATCTTCATTCCACCGGTACAAGGCACGGTGGGGATGACAAGGTGCCGCGGGATGCTATGTGGTCCACTGAAAATTCGCGATCTGGACACCTTATCGTCTTATTGGCGGTGTTAAAGTTCCGTTTGTCCCTTTTTTCTCAGGAGGCCCTAATTATGTATCACTGTATTTCCAATCTGATGCGCCACAAAATGGTTGTTGCCGGCTCTGTGATGGTGATTCAACTGTTTGTGTTCTCTCTCTTGAATTCGGATGCTCTAAAAGCAGGTGAACTGGTGCTGGTAGAAGACGGCATGAGCCGTGCGCCGGTGGTGATTTTCGAGGATGCGCCGCCAAAAACTCATCGCGCCGCCGAAGAGCTGGTAGAATATATGGAAAAGATCAGTGGTGTCCGACCCGAACTGATCGAGGGCGAGCCCGATCCGCTTCCCGAGCATGCAGTCTGGGTGGGTTACCAGCCGGTTTTGAGGGATCTGTTCGGGGACCTCGATTTTGATTTCGAGCATCCTGAAGAAATACTTATCTCGGCCAACGAGAATCATCTGGCTATTCTGGGGCGCGATATATGGAACCCGGAACATATGTCGGTCCAGGGCCCCCGACATCTGGTCGAAGGTGCTCAGCAGGAATATGGTACTATCAATGCCGTTTACACGTTTCTTCAGGATTTTCTGAATGTGCGATGGCTGTGGCCGGGAGAGACCGGCATCGACATTATCGAGCAAAAAACTCTTGCTTTTGAACCGTTTGAGTACCGGTATCATCCCCAGGTTCGGGGCAGAGGGTGCCTTTTGATATTTTCACATCCTATGAGCAGAAGCGGATACGGACATTCAAAGGATTGGATGCGCTTCCAGCGCCTGCTTTATGATTCACTTTCTATGCATGGCTGCCATGCGTTCAGCGATTGGTGGGAACGTTTTAACGCCGATCATCCGGATTACTTTGCTTTACAGCCCGACGGCACACGGAGCGCGTTTCCCAGTGCCCGCGCTGTTAAACTGTGTCAGTCCAACCCGGACGTGTGGGCTCAATGGCTGGAAGAAATCGAGCGGCAGTTAGCGGAAAATCCCAATCTGAGGGTGTTTAATGCCGGCCCGAATGACGGCTGGCATGCCGGTCATTGTGTATGTGAGAATTGTCTCGCGTGGGATCATCCGGAGGGGGAAGTGAGGCGTTTTTTATGGCAGGGGTTGAGCCAGCAGTATGTTGCAATGTCCGACAGACATATAACCTTTGCGAATAAGTTGGCAAAGAAATTGAAGGAACGTTTTCCCGATGAGAATTATTACGCGCGCACTCTGGCTTACGGCCATTCGCGGCCCGCCCCGCTTGAAGCTGTGCCCGACGATAATGTGATTGTGTCAAGTGTGGCCAATTTTTTTATCAGAGAGGGACTCGCTGATCGCGGCTCTCCGCAGGGAACCCTGCATCGGGATCAGTTCGCCGCCTGGGCGGAAATCGCTCCCAACCTCGCATGGCGGCCTAACGCCGGCAGTGACATCGGCTGGCAGGCCGGACTGCCCAATGTGCCTTTAAGGCAAACGATAGATGATTTCGATTTCGTTTTCCGTCAACATCGCGCCATGGCGATATATATTGATTCTGTCTGGGAACACTGGGCCACACAGGGCCCCTTGTATTATTTGATGGGGCAGCTCACATGGAATCCCGAAGCCGATGGCAGGGGGGTGCTTGCTGACTACTATGAGCGCGGATTCGGACCGGCGGCGGAACTTATGGCCGCTTACTGGACTTACCTTGAGGACGCCCGGGAAAGATACCATCATGGGCATTATGATGCATTGCCGCAGGTTTATAATGATGAGTTTTTTACCGAAGCCAATAACTATCTGGATCA
Organism: Planctomycetota bacterium; assembly: GCA_018400625.1. Classification (GTDB taxonomy): domain Bacteria; phylum Planctomycetota; class Brocadiia; order SM23-32; family SM23-32; genus PUMZ01. The sequence continues at coordinate 338 of JAGYMJ010000368.1, read as the reverse complement.
GGCGGAAGATATGCTTACGGATGAACAACAGATCTATCTTGATCGTGTCGAGTTTGTGCGGATGGGATTGGATTATACCGACCTTTATATCGACAATATCGTTCAGATGGGGCGGTATCAAGATTCCGGCGAAACCGACGAAGAGGCGGCTGAACGGGTACGTCATAATTTTAAGAGGCAAGAGGATATCGCGCGAAGCGAGAAACATCCGCATGCGATCCATTGGGGCCCGATCCGACATCGAAGAGGAGCGCATCCCGATGATAAATGGCAGAACTGAAAAAAAATTCTTGCGGGATTAACCTTACTGTTTTTAGGGATTTTTTTTTGAAAAAGGG
>JAGYMJ010000367.1 GCA_018400625.1 Planctomycetota bacterium | reverse complement strand
GGCGCCTCGTAGTGCTTAATCATCATCCCACCGGCACAGAGCACGGTGGTGTGACAACGGGGTTCACTGAATATTTACCTTAGACTAATCATGCGTGATCGCACAAGTAAAATATGGGAATATCCCTTTCTACTGAGACGTTTGTGGGAGTAAAATTCAATACAAAACGCTGGATGAAGCAGGAATTTTTGACGATAATATCGAGAACTGGCGAAAAGACACTTTAGTCATAAGATGACCTTACCAAGAAAAATAAAAAAATTACGTGAATACCTGGCAAACTATTCATCGACTCCAAGGAATAAAAACGAAAAAAAACTTTTCGAAAATGAGCAGGTTCAAAAGACGGAGACAACCTTCACCAAAATGGCCGGGGGCGATATCCCCGAATTCTCCAATGAGTTCTGGACTTCCCGACAACGTCAGGCATCTTCTCTGCATGAAGTGTCCTACCGAGCCTGTTTCAAACCTCAATTGCCGCGTTTTTTTATTCAACTGCTGACGAATGAGGAGGACACCGTTTATGATCCGTTTTCGGGCAGAGGCACGACCGCCATTGAGGCCGCACTTTCAGGGCGCCGGATTATTGCCAACGATGTGAACCCATTAAGTGAGATTTTTACCCGGCCCCGACTTTCGATCCCGTCCCTGAACGATATCCATTCAAGACTTGAACGGATCAAGTTCGACCCTGAAGCTCAGGCGGACATTGACCTCTCCATGTTTTATGATCCGGGAACGGAATCGGAAATAGTTTCACTGAAGAATTATATTTCAGCCCGGGAATCGACGAAAAAACTGGATGTTCTGGACATGTGGATACGCATGGTGGCCACCAACCGTTTAACCGGGCATTCCAGCGGTTTTTTCTCAGTATATACCCTTCCCCCCAATCAGGCCGCATCGCCGAAGAACCAGGAAAAGATTAATGCAAAAAGAAAGCAAAAACCACAGTACCGTGATATAAAATCCCGCATCCTTAAGAAGAGTCAACAGCTCATGGCAGGTGTTTCACGCTCCGAAAAAATCAATCTTTCAAAGGCAAACGAAACAGCTGTATTTCTTACCGAAAACGCCGGCACAATACCTGCCATCAAAACCGGAACAGTAAATCTTACCGTCACATCCCCCCCCTTTCTCAACATCGTCAACTACGCCGCGGACAATTGGCTAAGATGCTGGTTTAACGGATACAGGGCGGAAGAGATCAACAAAAAAATCACTTCGCCCGACAGCTTGAAAAAATGGATTGATGTGATGAACGGGGTATTTTCAGAACTTTATCGGATTACCCGGCCGGGAGGCTGGGTTGCTTTTGAGGTTGGGGAAGTGAAAAAAGGTAAAATCAAATTAGACAAACACGTCGTTCCGCTTGGTCTGGAAACAGGCTTCAAATGCGCAGGTGTCCTGATCAATAAACAAGAATTTACCAAAACATCGAATATATGGGGTATAAAAAACAATACTTCCGGTACAAATACGAACCGGATCGTCGTGTTTTATAAGTCCTGAAAACATTCTCGGTAAATATTCAGTGAACCACGTGGCATCCTGCCGCAACTTTTTTAACATCCCCACCGTGCCTTGTGCCGGTGGGAATGACACATAAGATACGGTGGAATGCCACGTGGTTCAATGAATATTTACCCTTCTCAAATATTTAAACCGAGAAAAGTAATTTCGGAGTGAAGTGAATTTGGTCCGCACTTGCACACACATAATTCACATCATCAAACTCCCCCTCCACCACACCGTCATGAGAATGTCCGTGAACATGACCGTAAACAACCCATTTGACTCCCCCCCGCCGAAAAAGCTCACAGAACTCGCTCTGTCCACCGCGCGCGAGGGGAGGATAATGTATCATCGCACAGGCGGTCTTACAACGTAACTTATTCAACGACTCTATCGAGAGCTCAAGTCTTTTCAATTCCCGGCGATAAAGTCTGCCGTCTTCGTCCTCACTGTATTCACTGTATCCAGGCCAGGGCTGCCCTCTCACTCCGCATAGGCCTACACCGCCAAATTCAAGGGCATCAAAGCGGAGAAAGGAAAGCTTCGCACCCAAGACTTTACGCACTTTGCCGGGGCCGGAAAACCAGTAGTCGTGATTGCCTCGTATAAAAACCTTATGACCGGGCAGCGATTCAATAAATTTCAGATCGTCGATAGCTTCCTCCAAACGCATAGCCCAGCTCAGGTCGCCGGGCATGAGCACCAGATCATCTTCTCCAACGGTTTTATTCCAGTTAAAGGCAATTTTCTCCGTATGGCCCTCCCAATCCGGCCCGAAAATATCCATGGGCTTATCAACATTGGCCCCCAAATGCAGATCACTGATAGCAAAAACTTTCATGGAAAAAACCCGTTTGATGACGGAGGACTTACTATCGTATAAGAAGCCGACTCTACTCCTGTATATGCCCTTCTTCGCTTTTGTCGTTCGTGACCTGGCTGATCGCACTTTTAGCAAAGAGAACTTTAACATCCTTCTCCGAATTGACGCGCAGCTCAATAGCGTCTTCTTTAACTTTTGTCACCCGGCCATTGATCCCGCCGATAGTGACAACATCGTCTCCGACCTTGATGCTGTCCAAAAGTTCCTGACGTTCCTGCTCTTTTTTCTTCTGTGATCTATGTGTAAACCAGAAAAAAAGCACGAGTATGACGATCATGGGTATTAAAAAACCTAATCCTGCGCCTGCCTGTGCCTCAGCCAAATAAAGCATTTCATTTTCTCCCTGAATAAAACTCAACAATTACAATAATTTTCCAGAAACAATCCTCTGTATTCATCAAAACCATTCTCCGCTATCGCCTTCCGGGCCCCGCTAAGCAGGTTCTGATAGAAGCTTATGTTGTGAATACTCAACAGAACCGGCCCGAGCATCTCCCGGGTCCTGAAGAGATGGTGCAAATACGCACGTGAGTATAAGGTACATGCCAAACAATTGCAATCTTCTTCCAGCGGTGCGGGGTCTTTTTTGAAAACTGAGTTCCGTATCCTCAACCGTCCCGAGCGAGTAAATGCCGTAGCATTGCGCCCCATGCGTGTTGGCGCAACACAATCAAACATATCGATACCCTCCCCTATCGCGTTGATTATATCCGGGGGGAAACCGACTCCCATCAGGTAACGCGGTCGGCCCTCAGGCAGCAGTGGAGCCGTCATCTCAACGGCCCTGTTCCTCAACTCTTCGTCTTCTCCCACACTCACCCCGCCTATGGCATAACCGTCAAAACCCATACCGACAAGTTCCTGCGCACACCGGCTGCGCAAGTCCTCATATGTCCCCCCCTGCACGATACCGAAAAGGGCCTGATTTTCTCTTGAATGGGTTTCCTTGCATTCTTGCGCCCATCGCAAGGTTCTATCGACGGCCCGGCCGGCTTTTTTTTTGCTGCAGGGACACGGCGGGCATTCATCGAAAACCATCGCTATATCAGACCCCAACCGCTCCTGTATTTTAACGGCCTCCTGCGGGCCCATAAACATTTTGGAGCCATCCCGGGGATTGCGGAATTCTACACCCCCGTCAGTTATTTCATTGATATCCGACAACGAAAAAACCTGGTAACCGCCGCTGTCGGTGAGAATAATACCGTGCCAACCCATGAAATCGTGCAGGCCACCCTGCCCGGCAATCAGTTCCGCCCCCGGCGCAAGCTGGAGATGATACGCATTCGCCAGTAAAAATTCAACGCCGCACTCAATAAGCTGTGACGGTAAAAGCCCTTTAACCGCCGCCCGGGTGGCAACCGGCGCAAAGGCCGGAGTCTGCAGGCTCCGCCCGCCGATGCTGATCCGGCCGCATCGCGCCCTTGAATTGCCGTCCTGAACCGTCAACTCGAATTGTAAATTTTCTGTCAATATTCCTCACCACAAAAGAAGTCCGTTTCGTTTAAATATCAAGCGGACAACTCATCATCGACAATTTTCTTCGGCAGCCCGATATCTGCAACCGTTACTTTCCCCGTATATTCCACCGACTCCGGATTTTCGAAACCTCGTTTAGCCCCAACGAAAGTAACCGTTCGGTCACACCTCATAGCGCATCCCAACGGCACGCCTTCGTCACAATCCAGCCCGGAAGGCAAGTCCACTCCGATTCTGTTGGTTTCGAGCCTGTTCAGGCCTTTGATCAGTGGCGCAAATAAGCCCCTCACCTCGCCCTTGATACCGGTCCCCAACAACGCATCCACCAGGAGGTCCGTCTTCCCCGCCTGGATAGCGACGTCGTGTATATGGCCTTTTTGATGAATTTCAGTAACCGGAATCCCCATGTTCAAGACAATTTTCAAGTTGACCGCGGCATCGCCTTCTGAGGCCAAAACATCTTCGGCTGAAGCGGCAAGAAAGATATGCACATCAGCGCCCCCGTTCGAAAGGTGCCGGGCGATCACGAATCCATCACCGCCGTTATTGCCTTTCCCGCAGAAAACAGCCACGCGCTTTCCGGCAGCCCGGCCAAGCATGTCAAGTGCCTCATCGGCGCACGCCCTGCCCGCATTCTCCATCAATATCACGCCCGGAACTCCATAAGATTCTATCGCCAGCCGGTCGATCTTACGCACCTGATCTCTTGTCAGTATATATTTATATTGCATATTGAATACTCCGGATAACGGTGTTAAATTTTCAGCACTAACCGTTCCGGCTCGCCCTCGACCGCAAGCGGCTGCTGGAGAACTTCGCCCGATTCCCTG
>JAGYMJ010000366.1 GCA_018400625.1 Planctomycetota bacterium | reverse complement strand
CACGGTGGGGATGCCACACAAGGTGCGATAGGATGCCATGTGGTTCACTGAGGACCTGCAATTCTCAAGGTAAGTTTCCAGTGAGCCGTGTTGATTGGTGGTTCCTGCCGCCGGGCTTGGGCTTGTCCCGGCGGTAACGTGTTTCACTGAATATTTGCAGGAGAGGAAGAGAGGATTATATTTATGTTTATAAAGGTTAGAAACAATGAGAGAAGAGGATAATGAACAATTAGGTGGTGGCGTCAGACTCGGCGATATACTTGTGCAAAAGGGCCTTATTACTCATAAACAGCTTGAGGAAGCTCTTCAAAATCAGAAAGAAAAGGGGGAACCGTTGGGGGAAATACTGATAGAAGACTTCAATGTGCCTCACAGAGCCGTCTATATGGCCCTCTCAAACCAATTGGGCATGGATTTTGTCGAGATTGATCCTTTCGATGAAATAGACCTGTCCGTCCTGCAGATGGTGCCGGAACACTTCGCGCGCCGTTTCACCATCATGCCGTTAACGATAAAAGAGGACGTTCTGCAGGTAGCGGTCACGGATGATTTTGATCTGGCCGCTTTGGACAGCCTTGAAAACAATAGCGGTTCGACCGTCGAACCGTTCCTGGCCCAAAGAAGTGCACTTGAAGAAGCGATCGACCAGCAATACGGGCGGCTCTCTTCGTTGGAATCCGAACTTTCGGACCTTGTGCTCGAAGAAACGGATGAGGAGCCCGAGGAGGAATCAGCGTTCGAACTGGAAAGCGAGGCGCTCGACGCTCCCGTCGTGCGGTTCGTCAATCTGCTCCTGCACCAGGCCATCGAAAAAAACGCGAGTGATCTGCATATCGAACCGCGCAAAAACAGTGTTGAAGTGAGAGTGCGTATCGACGGTGTGCTGCATCAGCTCACCCCTCCAACAAAATCCATGTTCCCGGCCGTGCTGAGCCGTATCAAGATATTGTCCGGCCTGGATATCGGCGAACGTCGCCTGCCCCAGGACGGTAAATGTTCCATTGAAAAAAAGGATATAGATATCCGTGTCTCGACACTGCCGACAATTTATGGGGAAAAGGTGGTCATGCGGCTGCTGGATAAAAGCAACCTTATGCTGGGGCTCGCGAAGCTGGGGTTCGATACCCGGCAGCAGGAGGCTTTCGAAAACTCCCTCCGATCGCCGCAGGGCATTATACTGAATACCGGTCCCACCGGCAGCGGAAAGACAACAACCCTTTATTCCGGACTCAACTACGTCCGCAGCGGGGCGAAAAATATCGTGACCGTCGAATATCCGGTGGAATACGAGCTGGAGGGCATTAATCAGATTCAGGTGAAATCGAAGATAGGCTTTACCTTTGCCGCCGCCCTCAGGAGCATCTTGCGCCAGGACCCCGACATCGTGATGGTCGGGGAGATCCGGGACCTTGAGACCGCTCAAATTGCCGTAAGGGCCGCTCTTACCGGCCACCTGGTACTCTCTACTCTCCACACCAACAACGCCGTGGCCACCGTCAATCGGCTTGCGGACATGGGCATCAAACCCTATATGCTGGCATCCTGTCTGGATATTATTATGGCCCAGCGCCTCGTCAGACGCATCTGTGGACGCTGCAAGGAACCCGTCGATGTGGCCCGGCCGGTGCGTGAAAATGCCGGAATAAACCCTGATGTGGAACTGTATAAAGGCGCCGGCTGCAATAAGTGCCTGGGGACCGGCTATTCCGGACGGGTGGGTATTTATGAACTGATGAAAGTGACAAAACCGCTCGCCGAAGCTATTACCTCCGGCATCCCTGAAAACGAACTCCTGCACCTGGCAAAGAAGGAGGGCATGATTACACTCGGCGAATGCGGTATAAGAAAAGTTGAACAAGGGCTCACTACGCTCGAAGAGGTCATGGCGTATGCGGACTAAGGTAAGTCCTCAGTGAAAAACGTTGATTAATGGTTCCTACCACCGGGCTTGTCCCGGTGGAGGAGTATTTATGCACTACAA
>JAGYMJ010000365.1 GCA_018400625.1 Planctomycetota bacterium | reverse complement strand
GTAGTGCTTAATCATCATCCCACCGGCACAGGGCACGGTGGAGGAACAACGGGGTTCACTGCGGACTTACAAATATTCAGTGAACCGCTTAAAAAACTGTTCAGAACAGGGTTTCGCCCATGCCGCTTTTGCCGGCTGGAAGCCTGCTCGACGAAAAAATCCCAAACATCGACAATTTTGTCCCGATCTGAAGGAATTAAACGCTCATGGATATCAACTGAGGTATTCACGCACCCGCTCAGCGATGGAATCGGCGGTCAATCCATATTTTTCCGCCAATTCTTTATACGGCCCGGACTCCCCGAAATGATCGATACCTATAATAAGGCCCTCCGGTCCCGCATATTTTGGCCATCCGAATGTTGTTCCAGCTTCCACTATCACACGTTTTTTGCAGTCGGAGGGAAGTACTTTTTCCTTGTAATTTTTTTCTTGGGCTTCGAACAACTCCCAGCTCGGCATTGAGACAACCCGCACTTTTTTACCTTCTGCTCTCAGGTCTTCTGCGGCTCCAAGCGCCTCAAGAACCTCGGAACCCGTAGCTATCAGAATCACTTCGAACTCTTCATCATCACTCAAGACATAAGCCCCTTTTGACATATCAATCTTCGGCAGGCATTCCGAAGGCAAGTTTTCTACGGTCTGGCGGGTCAGAAAAAGTGCCACCGGCCCTTCCATGGTGAGCGCTTCGGCCCAGGCGTGCGCGACCTCATATGATTCTGCGGGGCGTATGACCGTCATTTCCGGCAGCGCTCTTAACATTGCCATCTGCTCGATAGGTTGATGCGTTGGGCCATCTTCACCGACAAAAACTGAGTCATGGGTGAAGATGAAAATAGCCTTTGCTTTCTGTATTGCGGCCAGACGCAGGGCCGGTTTCATGAAATCGCTGAAAACAGCAAAGGTGGCCACATAGGGTATGGTGGTGCCAAAAAGCGCCAGACCATTAGCACAGGCGCCCATATTGAGTTCCCTGACTCCAAAATGCAGATTGCGTCCACCGTAATTGCCCGGAGCGAAGCTTGATTCTGCATCGATAAGTGTTTTGGTCGAAGGAGACAGGTCGGCTGAACCGCCGACCAGAGCCGGCACCAGTTCCGAAGCTTTCTGCATCACAGCGCCTCCCGAAGCACGTGTGGCCTTGGCTTCATCCGGAACAGCTTCCAGCAACTGATCTAAGATGTTTTCCGGAACGGTCTTTTCAAGTAGGCTCTTCATGAGCTTTTTTTTGTCCGGATTATTATTCAAAAACTCCTCAAGTTCAGCGTCCCAGCTTTCTGCGCTTTCCGTTAACTGATTTAAGCGTTCAGCTATAAGCTCGCGAACCTCTTTATCAACATGGAATTTTTTATCGGGGTCCATTCCGAGCGCTTTTTTTGTTTCGGCAAGTTCATCTTCCCCCAAAGGCGCCCCATGCGCACTCGCATCGCCCGCCTTGTTCGGTGAGCCGTATCCAATAGTCGTGCGGCCGATGATCATGGTTGGGCTTCCCTTGTGGTTGCAGGCGGCCTTTAAAGCCTTTTCAATCTCTTCTCTGTTTTGCCCGTCGATCTTTAAGACATTCCAGCCGTATGCTTCAAAACGTTGACCGACATCATCCGAAAATGCGAGATCAGTAGAACCCTCAATGGTTATATGATTATCATCATAGAAGCAAATAAGATTATCCAGCTTATTATGCCCGGCCAAAGATGCCGCTTCATGGGTTATCCCCTCCATCATGCAGCCGTCACTTGAGAGGACGAACATGCGCTGGTTGAATATTTCCTCGTTTCCCATCCTTGCCGCCAGTTGTTTCCCCGCGATAGCCATCCCGACGGCGGTGGCAAAACCCGTCCCCAGCGGTCCGGTTGTCACCTCGACCCCCGGTGTCAGTCCATATTCCGGATGTCCGGGGGTTTTACTGCCGTATTGGCGAAAGTTTTTCAGTTCGTCCATACTCAGATCATATTCAAAGAGATGGAGCAAACTGTAGAGCATCATGGAGCCGTGCCCGGCGGAAAGGATAAATCTATCCCTACCGATCCAGCAGGGATCTTTAGGGTTGTGACGCATGAATTTGTACCAAAGGGTAAAGGCATAATCGGCGCAACCCATGGGGAGGCCCGGGTGGCCCGAAGATGCCTTTTCAATCGCTTCTGCTGAAAGCACTCGTACCGTATTAACGGCTTTTTCTACTGCTTTTTTCTTGTCCATTTTGAGTAACCTCGATTTAACTCGTGTTATATGTTGTTGTATTCTCACTCATATTCACTGTTTTAGCGAACAAAAATGATAACATAAATGAAGATTATTTGCACTCTAATACGGGTAAGTCTGTTATGTTTTGGGTCTTCATTTAGAACGAGAAGACTTTTAAGGAGGGAAAAGAAATCTCGAAAAAGAAGCTTAGTCATCGGTTAAGAATCATCAATCAAAGCCATTAAAAAGCTTCTATTTGCCTTCGTCAATCGCAAGAGCCTTCACTTCCTAAAAAAGGGATTTTATGGCATCTTCGATGCTGTCAGATTCTTCACGTTCCTTTTTCTCTCCCTCTCCCTCTTTTTCTGTTGATTCTCCATCCTTATCGTTACCAAGAAAATCAGAGATACTTTTGGTATCCAAAACATCTTGCGTTTCTAACGCATCCAGGACCTTTTCCTTATTCAAGTCATTCTTTTCGTCATCCAGCATGTCAAGAAGGCGTTCACCCTCAACGCCTAATTTTTCTCTATGCTCTTCTAAAACGCTTTTTATAGCCTGAGCGGCACCTGCTGAAAACAAGTTTTCTTTGATTTCAGATGCGGTCTTGGAAGTATCAAACGATATCCGTGGAGAAAGGATTTGTCCGTAAAGCGTGCCGTAAAGAGGTAATGTATCTAAAGCTGACATGGCGGCCTCAGACAGCGCGGGATCCAAACCGAACAGATTTTCTCCTTCATCCAAGGAGAATTCAAAATGAGACAGTTTCATGCTGAACGGTATATCAAGCATTCCGGTATCAAATTTCCCTTGTGCATTGAGGTTGACCAATGCGTTCGCAATCTGGATTTTAGCCATCTCTGACATCTCCCAATCCGTTCCTTCACCCACAGATAAGTCATGGATATCAACTCTCAATTGATGAGGAGACTCCAATGTTTGGAGGTTTAATCGCAGCCAGGCTACTTCCCGGCCATTTTCCCCACCAGGCATTATTGAAATTTCAGTGGCTTGCCCTGAAAGAGCTGGAGAAGAAGATATATTAGTGATAGTTACGGCATTACCATCAAGGGGGGCCCATACGGCGATGTCTTTGACATGAATGTGTTGTATGCTGAATGCGGGATATTCGCGTAAAAGTTCAGCAGCAGAAGTGTTGAGATATCCGATATTTTCCGCTGTTTCAAAAATAAACTCTCGAGGTTCTTCTTTTTGTTCCTGCTTTTCTTTCGTTCTTTCACGCTGTTTTTCTAATGCTTTAGCAGCATAATTGGCGATTTTCTCAATACGCTCGGTATCCTTAAAATAATCAAAAAGTATGGGTTCCTCCGGATCCACCTGCACCTCCGGTTCCGGTTCTGGATCTGTTGTTGTAAAAACTTCACCGGCTTCCTCACGCATTGTATCCGTCAACACCCCTTCCAAAGTCATCTCCCTTACGACCAATCGTTTGGCAAGCAGATCCCAGATGCTCAAGTTTCCTACCATTTTATCAACATTCAGACGGTTATTTTGTGGTTTTTCAGGGTCTGTAAATTGTAGCCCCTCCATCCGTAGTTGCCCTCTTAGAAGAGAAAAAACGGCATTCTCGACATTGACCTCGGCTCCGTTAAAACGCTCAAAGGCCGAAACCGCCCCTTTTTTAAATGCAGGGCTCAGGGCAAAGAGGTCAAAACCGGCGAAGAGAGTCACGATCACTAAAACAAGTATAAGCCCTTTTTTGCGCAAAACAGGTTTTTTGTTGACTAAATCTTTTTTCTTTCCCAAGAGTACCCTGATAAATAATTTAACAGGTTTTTTTCGGGTTATCTTCTGCACGAAGGGTCTGCTTTCTCCTTCTTCATAAAAAATAGCCCTTATAGAGTTTATGCTTTTGACCATAAAGTAGGCGAATGAAGCAGTTATAAGTATGGCAATGGGAACCGCCCCTATCATGCTATAGCGGTCCAAACCTGAGAGGGCCAGAACAGGTGCATTAAATATGGAGGAGAACAGCCCTTCGGCACCCATTTCATGAACGATAAAATAACCAATCCTGAATGTCAGTGGAGCCAATAACATGGAACATACCTGACCAATCCCCATTCCTATCAAGGTCGTTCCAAGGTGGGCGTTAAGCATTATCAGGGCCAATATGGCAACAAGCAGTGTCAGGTTAAATCCTGATATAAAACCGATAAAAACCCCCAGCAACGCCCCCAGAATTATTTGAAGAGGAGAGGCCCCGCCACGAACGAATTTGCCGGCTTTTCGAACTAATCTTAATATAAACATCAACGCAATCCCCACAATAAAATGAAATTGGATTTTTTGGGCAATCTTTTCTTTTAATCTCCTTGCCTTTTACATAATAATACCGCAGTTGACTTTAGAGAGTTAATTGATTATATTACTATATATTGTTGAGATTGTAAAGCAAAACATCATCGGTTCAATATTATTCGAGAGGATAAATAATGAGTACAAATGCTTCATTAGTAACCCCATGGGCGGAGCCTGTGCCCGAAATGGGACCGGCTGTCTATCGCCTCACCAACGGCCCGAAAGAGCACAAGCATACCTACCACCTTTACTGTCCGTGGTCGGAAGACGGAAACAGTATTCTGTTGCTTCGCTACGACTTTCCGCTTCCCGAAGCGGAAGTGTGTTTGCTTGATTCTGCTTCCGGAGAGATACAGCCCGTCGTTAAAACAAACAGTTGGGGTTCCCATAACTGCGCCGGCCAACAATGGCAAGGGGACAGAGATCGGATTTACTTTCATTCGGCCGACGAGCGCGGCGAGACGGCCGTTACCGTCAACCGGGCCGGCACCGACAGACAAGAGTTTGCTACCGACGGCTTCCCTCTCCGGTTCTGTTCGCCGGACGGGCGCTGGGTTTATGGAGCCACTCCGCTGGAGTCGATGTTTCCGAACGACGACATCGCACCACGTAACGACAAGGGGGTTATACGTCTGAATCTTGACACCGGCGAACGTGAACTGGTCATGTCTTTGGAACAAGTGCTTGAGCTTGTGCCGGAGCCCGGGAAGATTGCTGATTGCCACCTGTTCGCCAAAATGGTGATTTTGCATAAGCGATTTCCGCGTCTCCTTTTCGGTGTGGTGAACGGCTACTGGGCAAGAGCCGGATTGGAACCGCGCATCAAATTTCTGATGAGCGTGGGAACCGACGGGGCCGATCCGGCTTATATCGGGAATTATGCTCACCACCCCAACTGGCATTCCAGCAAAGATATCATACTATCAAATATAAAAGACTTTAATGAGAACATGCGTTTTGGATTGTTTGACGGGCATGGAAGGGGTTTACCTGAGTATATCCCCGGTGTGAAAGGCAGCGGCCATCCATCATACAGTCCCGACGGAGAATGGATATGCACGGATGCCGGCGGGCCTGAAGGAAACCGTATCATTATCTGTGATCCGGCGGGGGGGCCCGAAACCATTGTCATGGAATCTGATTTCCGCTCAGGGGGTTACGCAACGTTCAAGGCGGTAGATGAACGTGGGCCGGGGGAAAGCGTAATGGAAGCTTTGAGGGGGATTGGAGAGAAAAAAACGCGACAGACTCAGGCGCATCCGGCCTGGAGCCGTGACGCAAGCGCAATACTGTTCAACGGCGATACCGGCAACGGCTCCCAACTGTATATGGTAGATGTAAAGGAGGCGCTCAAAAGCGGCAGATCGGCACAAGATTGTCGATGAGCGCAAACAGTATCTTCCCCTCTGATTTTTCACCCTTTTAACTTGATTTTCTCAGCTTTTTATAATATGCTTTGATTAAAATGTAAGTATTCAGTGAACCACGTTGTTCCCCCGCTGTGCTCTGTGGCGGAGTGTATGGTGATATTCGCTCGTAGTGCTTAATCGTAAGTCCTCAGTGAACACCGTGGCATCTCCGCCGTGTCTGCGCCCTGCCCTGCCCGGCCCCGCCGGCGCTTGCACCTGTCACCTATCATTCATTTCAAGCCACATGCGCAAGCGCCGGCGGGGCCGGGCAGGGCGCAGACACGGCGGAACGTGTTGGTTACGCCCGCTGTAGCTAATAATCGTCATTCCACCGGCACAGGGCAC
>JAGYMJ010000364.1 GCA_018400625.1 Planctomycetota bacterium | reverse complement strand
TCATGCAGCAAGCCCGAGAGATGATCACAGAAATATTGAAACTCTTCCTGGGACTCAAATGCCGGATTAACTTCCGATGAGACAGATTTTTTTGTATAATCATTCATATTTTAACGCTTTCAGGATTTCCATTGTCCTCGAAAAACTTCTTCAGCCGGGCCGGTCATATAAACATTCCCGGAGGATTGACACCATTGAATCTCTAAATCCCCTCCCGGCAGCGATACAGTTATTTCGCGGTCGGTATAACCCAGCATGTGCATTGCGACACCTACGGCGGATGCGCCCGTCCCGCATGCGAGTGTAGCACCACTGCCGCGTTCCCATGTTTTAACTTTTACAGCATCGGGCGAGATCACTTTGACGAAGTGGACGTTGGTTCTTTCAGGGAACAGTTCATGCGATTCGACATCTTCTCCCAACCTTCGCCAATCAATATTCTCAAGACTTTTTACGGGAACAATACAATGCGGATTCCCCATGGACACACAGGTCACGGAAAGCTGCTGCCCCCCTGCCTCAATCTTTTCATCGATAACGTGTTCAGAATTTGCGCCCCGCATAGGTATTTCGGACCGCTGGAGGCGGGGAACGCCCATATCCACCCGTACAGATGAGACAAGCTCTTTATCATCCAAAAACAATTCCACTTGTTTCAGCCCGGCCAGGGTTTCTACGGTCAGTGGATTCTTTCGGCAGAGTTGATGGTCCCAGGCATATTTAGCCACACATCTGATGCCATTACCGCACATCTCCGCTTCACTGCCGTCGGCGTTGAAAATTCTCATTTTCACATCCGCGGTTTCCGACGGTGCGATGAGAATCAAACCATCGGACCCGATCGAAAAATTTCTGGGAGAGACCTGACGTGCTAATTCAGCAGGGTTTGGAATTTTTTGCTCAAATACGTCAATAAAAACATAATCATTACCTATACCATGCATTTTCGTAAAATCCATGAGTTCACTTCTACTCCATAATAAGAAAGAAAACAGGAAAACAAAAAACTTCAATCAACAGAGAAAAACGGGAGCTTTAAGCTTACGCCCATAGTGTATATTCTTCTTTTTGAGGCATTCCCGCTCATTTATCCTCTCGATATCAACGGAGAGATCAACCAATTTTTTTGCCGTTGCACCGGGATTTTCAGCGTGAAGATCATCCAGGATCAGACCAAGCTCCTTAAGCTTGAAACGCGGTGGCATTAAAGCAAAGATTAACTGCTCGCGTTCGCACATTGATTTTAACTCATTTATGGCGTCGGGAAAGATTTGATCGTGATCGAAAGCCAGTTCCGGGAGTTCACTTACATGATGCCAACAGGCTTTTTGTGCGTCGTCAGCGCCCTTCACAAGAGAAGAAGATGAATCGGCCACTGCAAGGTAAACGGCACTGATGACCCGCCCTCTCGGGTCGCGTCCGGGTTTACCCCATGCACCGATCTGGGAGAGCAGCAAAGGGGACAGGCCGGTTTCTTCGTGCAGTTCACGTGCGGCGGCATCATCGAGATCTTCACCTTCTTCAACGAAACCGCCGGGAAACGCCCAGCAGCCGGCATAGGGAGGGTATTTACGTTCGACCAGCAGGATTTCAAGATGTCCTTCATATCCGCACCGGAATGCCGCAACGTCCGACGCCACATGGAATTTTGGAGGTTTATAGTCCATATCTTTTTCGCTTCTTGTATTTTATTTCCGTTTTTATTCACTCTTTTTGAGTCCCACTCGTGCTTTTCCCGGCAGCGGGACTTTTTCCATTGGGACAATATTTGACCACCCCGGGAGCCGACTAACCCCAGAACAAGCGTATTCGGTCATCAGTGTTCAGTAATCGGTTTCCAAGTAACGGCTTACGAGAATTCCGTCGTGGAGGTTCCCGTCATTTGAAGTGAAAACAGTCATCTC
>JAGYMJ010000363.1 GCA_018400625.1 Planctomycetota bacterium | reverse complement strand
ACCGGCACAAGGCACGGTGGTAAGCCGGTCGGTTTGGGGGTTGCGGTAGTGCAAAAATACGCTCCCACCGGCACCTGAGCAATCGCCGGCTCAGAGCTCTGAGCGCGATCTGCATGCATGAACCGGATGAGGCTCTCCGGCAGATCGCTGGGACGACATTTGAAGCGATCGTGGATTTTGATAACGCGACCGGTTGGAACGATCAACATGGCGGGGGTGTGTATTATAAGATCTCGCGCAGCTTCATCTTTCCGATTTATATGTATTACCAGACCACCGGCGACGAGAGAGCACGGGAGATCGTGCTGCGGGCGATGGATCATAAGTTTCGCTTCAAACATACTCTTGACAGGAGGAATTTTGCGGGCAGCAGATGCCCTACCGGCTGTCAGCATCTTAACACTTTCCTCGTTTCTTTTTTTTACACGACAATAAAACCTATAATAAAGAAAGTCGATCTGCTGCTGTCAAGCGCCTGATGAGGGTAATATTAATGAGTAAAAATTTGAGTAATCTGTTTTTTTTAGTACGGCCCTATAAATGGCCTATATTGCTTGCTGCTGCACTGACCGGGAGCCTGACACTGATCGGTATGGCGCCTCCCTTGCTGATGCGACGGCTTATCAACGATGTCGCCATCGGCGAGCAGTGGGACTTATTCCCCCTGTTGCTGTCACTGCTATTGGCCGTGCCGGTTCTTCGGGCGTTGATAAATGTTGCCACGAGTATCTCACTGAATACCGTCGGCCTCGGTATCATCAGGGATACACGGCGGAAATTATTCCGGCGTATGCTGCATTTATCCGCCGATTATCATCGCGCTATGGGCCCCGGTGCCCTCCAGCAGCGATTGATGGGCGATGTGGGTGTTATCTCCAACCTGATGTCAGGCGGTTTAATTACACTGATCAGCGATTTCGTCGCTGTTACATTTGCCGTCGTAGTAATGCTGCGGTTGAACATGACGCTTTCGGCCCTCACCTTTGCGCTTCTTCCGCTTTACTTTTTGAACTATTGGTTTTTCTCCCGTCGCATCCACAGCACCACCACCGCCTTGCGGGCTAATATGGACCATATATCTTCCACCCTGCAGGAACGCCTGAATGCCCATCAGCTTATCCAGGCGTATGGTCAGGAAAAGGCCGAATCAAGTCATTTCTCCTCGCAGTCAAAACAAGTGATGGATGCCTCTATCCGGGGCTCCTCTTACAGTATTGCCTTCAACCAGCTTTCGGCGTTCGTGAATAAAGCTGGAAACACAATGATATACTGCGCGGGATGCTATTTTTTCGTTCGCGGAACGATGGGATACGGCGATGTGATAGCCTTCTGTGCCTACGCCACGCAGATGCTGGGCCCGGCAGTACGATTTGTGACTGTGGCCAATCAAATTAAACAGGCCGGGGTGTCCATCGACCGCATCCATGAAGTTTTAAAGAGGGAACCTTCCATCAAGAACCTCCCCGGCTCCCGTCCGGTCGAAACGCTTAAAGGCGACATTAAACTCCACAAAACGTCTTTCCGCTTCAATCACGGCCCGTATGTGCTGAAGGATATAAACCTTTCTCTGAAGGCCGGCACGCATCTGGCCATACTGGGCAGCAAGGGAACGGGCAAAACCACCCTGGCCATGCTGCTGCGCCGTTTTTATGAGCCCACCTCCGGTCAAATAACGGTCGACGGCGCTGATATTCAACGCTTCAGGCTCCGGGATTACCGTCTGATCACCGGATTGGTTCAGTCACAATCCGCAGTCTTCGACGGCGCCCTCCGGGATAACCTGTGCTATGGAAATCCTGAAGCAACGGAAGAACAGATCGTATCAATATCAAAACTTGTCGGACTGCACGATTTTATTGTCAGACTCAAACACGGTTATGAGACCCGGCTTGGGGCGGGCGGGATGCGGTTGGCCACCGGCATTCAGCAAAAACTTGGCATCGCCAGGGCTCTGCTCCACTTCCCACAGATTCTCATCCTCGACGATGCAGTCGCAACCCTCGATCCCGATTCCGCTCACAAAGCCGTCAATGCCGTACGGCAGGCGATGGAGGGCAAGACCTGTATTTTTATCCTTTCAAGGGCGCTGCCGGCCATGAGCGCCGATAAAGTCGCTATTATGAGTGAGGACGGCGGTGTCGCTGAAATGGGGGGCCCCGCTGAGTTGCTTGCGCAGCCTCACTCCGAGTTCAGGAATATCTTCGTCGCCCAATACGGCTCTGAAAACCTGCCGCCGGCGAACAATTCAGGGAGGTGCACGCAATGAGACTCATTTGGCGCCTGATAGTCCAGTATCTGCGGCCCTTCAAGTTTCAACTCCTGATCATGTTCCTTATCGCTGCCGTGGTCTCCTCAACGCCCTATGCCTTCAGCTTCATGGGCAAGTGGCTGGTGGATGAAGCACTCCAGGTCACGGGCCCGCCGGCGGCCGCCCAGGCCAATACAACCGAACCGGCAGAGATACCGGAAACCAAAGAACAAACGGACCGGGGAAACGCTGCCAAAACTGAAACAACGGAAATACAGCCGGCGGAAAGTTCCGACGGATGGAGCGTGGAGTGGCGCGCCAAAACCACTGGAGATAAACTCCGGCTTCTGATAATCTTCCTCGTTATTACTCTGGGAATGCATCTGCTGATGACCGCCTTGAGCGCTGTTTCGGAACTCATTAAGACGCGGGTGGTGCACCGAATCGTGCACAGGATGCGCAGCCGGCTGCAGCGAAAAGTCATTTCGATGGACATGGCGGTCTTCTCCCGCGAACAGGCAGGACAACTCATGACGCGCGTGCTCGACGATAGCGGGGCGATTCCGGGGAATCTGACCAATTTCGTGATCAATATTGTCACTCAGATAGTCATGCTGATACTCGGCACGGTCCTGCTTCTGAGACTCAATCCTTTTATGACCATGATTGCCCTTGTCATGCTGCCCTTTTACGCAGTTATATGTATTATCTTTCTTCCGCGTATCGCCGAGAACACCATGGCCCTCCGCGACCGGACCGCCACGCTGAACGGATTCATCATGGAGCGCCTGTCCAACATCGTTACGATCAAGAACTACGTCAAGGAAAACAGCGAAGCCGAAGTGTTTGGTCAAGAGCTGGAAAAAAATTTAGCTGTCTCGCGCCGCCAGCACCGGCTGAATATGATGTTCAATACGTCCACCACCCTCATTACCGGACTCAGCACAATCGGTGTGCTGGGAGTGGGGTTCTGGAATATCCGCGCCGGTCGAATGATGTTGGGGGAGGTGCTGGCCTTCCATCAGGTCACCGCCCAGCTTTTCGTCCCTATTGCCGCTCTTGCCGGACTGGGTAATGTCAGCCAGAACCTTAAAGTGTTCGCCGTTCGTATATTTTCCATACTCGATACACCGTGCGAAATCGTCTCCCCACCCGATGCCGTCGATCCCGAGCATGTCGAAGGTGATCTGGTGTTTGAAAACGTCTCCCTGAGTTACAGTGAAGATGCTCCGGCCGCCATTTATGATGTTAACCTGCATCTCCCCGCAGGAGTGACCGCATGCATTGTCGGACCGACCGGGTGTGGGAAAAGTACACTTCTTATGGTCCTCTCGCGACTCTATGATCCTACAGAGGGCGTTATCAAACTGGACGGACAAGATATTCGCCGGTATCCCATAACCAGACTCCGGGCCGCAATAGCCCATGAACTCCACACCGGACTGGTCTTCACCGGCACTTTTACTGATAATATCGCCTATGGCCTGTCCGATACGCCGCTGGATAAGGTCAGGGATGTGGCGCGGGCAGTCGGGTTGGCGGAATTCATTGAAAGCCTCGATCACGGCTATAACACCCTGATCGGACGTGGCGGAGTTGAACTGAACGAAGAACAGATCGCCCGCCTTGGTCTGGCAAGGGCCCTTATATTGGGCCCCGCCGTCTTGACTATTGATGATACTTATGCGGCTGTTGACGAGACATTGGAGAAAGAACTGCGGGACTCGGTTCGGAAATGGCACACTGACCGCACAATAATTATCGCTACCTCGCGCCTCAAAGTCTGCGAAGACGCCGATGTGGTCGTCGTGATGTCCGAAGGGAAAATTGTTCAATGCGGAACGCATCGGGAACTGGTGAAATTGCCCGGTTTATACAGGCGGATGTATATGCGTCAAACAGGATTTGCAATCAAGTAGACCCTGTTTTCTCCGATTCAGCAAGTCGGAGCCTTGCATTATAACCAGAAATATTCAATGAAACATGTTACCACCGGTACTAGTGCTTAGTTGCATAACTAAGGATAACCCTTGGTTATTTCGTTTTTCTACCGCATAGATC
>JAGYMJ010000362.1 GCA_018400625.1 Planctomycetota bacterium | reverse complement strand
GCGGCGCGGGCAGCGTCCCCAGCTCGAAGACGCAGCTCGCGCCCGACTCCGACCACCCCTGCAACACCAGCGGCCGATCCTCCCGCCAGGCGGCGTGCTCGAAGTCATAGTCGCCGATGAGGAAGCGCACCAGGTTCGTCGCGTGCGAATCGACGTTGAGCGTGCGGTTGTAGAGCCCGCGGAGATCGTCCGGTATCCAGTCGGGGAATGGCCGGGCCTCGGAGAGGCCCTCGGGCTCCGGCTCGTCCGTCGTGATCGGCTGCTCGATCCCGTAATTCCACTCCCCGGCGAAGCACCATGCGCGGGCCATCGTGATCTCACGGCTACGGTGTGAGAAATCGATACGTAGCTCTGAATCATTATTCCACCGGTACAGGGCACGGTGTGGTGATGAGGCAACGGTATTCACTGAATATTTACTAATAGACGGTAGTTAATGCAAAGTGCGTAGCGTTTAATCTTCATTCCACCGGTACAAAGCACGGTGGGGTGGCCACATGAGGTGCGACAGGATGCCACGTGGTTCGCTGAGGGCTTATGAAACCCCGTTTTCAGAGCGAATTCCTGGGAAACGCGTAGTTTTTCCTTTCCATCATTTTTCATTCAGATCGTAAACAAATGTCGCCCCGGTATGCATGCTCACGTAGAGCTTTTTGTTTTGCACGGCCATAATCATTTGTACCCGTTGATCTTTATAGAAACGGCATGCCCCATACTCGGCTATGGCGTTGCGTAGAGGTGGGCCATGTTCGAGTATTTCTTCGCTTTCCAGACCAGCTCGGTTTCCCACTTCGATAACTTGCCTGGCACTCATATCGGCTGTACTCGAGCTGGCAAAAGGCACAAGCGTGAGACCCGCGTTGTCACGTAACGGCATCGAGCTGCATCCTCCCAACAGGCCCGCCATAGCAACAAATATCAGGAGTACAATTGCATGTGTGTACTGTTTATTACGCATAAGTTTCATCTATCACTCCCATTAAAAAGTTGATTAAACTGCTCCTTACGCATTTCATGGAGCAATTGCCTTCGAAATTCATTTTCATTGATTTTGGGGGCTCGTGTACTCCGGCGCTGACCGGTCTGAAACTGCTCGTCTTCATGTTCCAGAACCGTAGCAGTGATGAAGACGGCTATTTGCGATTCTTTGTGCCGGGCTGTGTCTGAACGGAAAAAGCGTCCTATTACCGGCAGCCCCCCCATGCCTGGCACGTCTCTGCGCCCTTCCGTTGTCCGGGTGTCGAGCAGACCGGCGATTGCGGCCGTTCCTCCGCTTTCTATCTGCACGGTACTCTGGGCGGTGCGCCGGTTGACGACAGGCAGGTTGGCCTCGCCCCGGGCTACGACATCGCTGACCTCTATTTCCATCTCAAGTTTAACCTTACCGTCATTGCCGATACGGGGCACAATATTCAGCAAGGTTCCGGTCTCGATCGTCTCGAGCTGAGATCGCAGATATGTGGCCCCTTCTGTAATGATCTCGAAATATTCCTCGGTCGTCACCCTCACTTCGGCACGTTCGGCGTCCTGAACCAAAAGCTGCGGGCTGGCCACAATACTCGCTTCTTCGTTCTGGGTCATCAGATTCAGGGTAAGGATCAGCGCATTGGTAAATTCACGTCCCGGAGTATAACCGATACGCACCCCCCAGGGCCACAGCGTATCAACGCTTTCATCATGAAGATGCGAAGAAGTAAACGACCCTGCCTGAATTTGTGGAAAGTTCCAGTCAACGCCAAGATCCAGCGCACTGCTGCGTTCAAGCACCACTACCCGAGCATCGAGCAGGACGTGCTTTCGGGGCCGGTCAATTGTTTTCAGGTCGCTCACAATCCGGCTCATCTGGGGGGGCGGTGCCGTGACCACAATAACATCCGAACGGTCGTCGGCCCGTGCGAAATTACGCAATCTGGAAGGCAGCAGTCGCAGCGCCCGTTCCGCTTCCACGTGATTCATCTCGATGAATTTTGTATCGCTGACATCTAAAAAGGAGGTGGATGATTCGTCGGGAGAATAAATAAGATAATAATCTTCCTTCCGTCCCACTTCAAACCCTGTACCCGCCAGCACCAGTTCCAGAGCCTTATCAAGGGGCGCATCTTCCAGTTCGGCAGACACAATTCCGCCCACAGCGGGGCCGGCAAGGATATTAACCCCGGCCTCGGCTCCTATATCCTGCAAGGCCTGGCGCAGGTCGGTGTCATAAAAAACATTGTTTATACGCGGCAGCCCCTCCTCTTTCGGTTCGTCTGTTCTTGCTGCATCCGGTTCCTCCGCCTCCTCATGATTTGCCGCCTCCGTAACTGCTTCAACCTGCAAATCCTCTTCCCCACTCTCCATATCCTCAGGAAGATGGAAAGGGTCCTCTTCTTCCGCAGCACTTACCGTGAACATGCAAACCAACGATAAAATAACCCCCATCAGAAAAATCCGTGCCCCGCCCTTTAAGTATAAAAATGCGCTTTTAAGCAGAAAATCATATCTGAACATCATTGAATTTCCCATGTATTGAATTTCCGTTATTAAAAATGCTGTACAAATCAAAAACTTTCATTCACGCTGACACTACTTTTTTTATAAGCAATGACTATGCCAAAAAAATACCTTTTCAAAAATTGCGGACATCATGCTGATTATTCTCACAGTAAGCCAGAGGTATATATTCAGTGAACCACGTCAAATCATCCCCACCGTGCCCTGTGCCGGTGG
>JAGYMJ010000361.1 GCA_018400625.1 Planctomycetota bacterium | reverse complement strand
ACCGGCACAGGGCACGGTGGGGATGCTACGTGGTTCACTGAGGACTTACGGCGCATGACCTACGGTCTATAAGTTCCAGACTCAGCACCTGATCTTCATTCCACCGGCACAAGGCACGGTGGGAATACTGCAGGGTTCACTGAGACTTACTTAATGAGCGCAAAAATTGCCCCACCGGTATAAGTCCGGTGGCAACAGATGGTGTTTAGTGAAGACATGCATCGACAATTCAACCCAACGACCTCACGCCGGCATGACCGGCTCGATCATTTATTGGGTCTTTCGGAGATGTCATATTCGATGCTGTAGGCCTCACCGTCGAATTTAGTGTGCACATCATATCCACTATTATGGAACATCGAGAGCATAGTCTTGTTTTCGGGCAGCACTTTGGCAAGGAATTTCTTTACGCCTCTCTCCCGGGCAATTCGGGTCAGGTAGTCCAACAAAAAGGTACCCATCCCTTTCCGCTGCCATTCGTCCTGAACAACAAAGGCAACTTCGGCGGCCTGAGTTTTGGGGTCCAGGAAATATTGGGCCAACGCCACTATATCATCGCCCGAAACCCCGGGAACCGTACCAACGATAGCTATATCATTTTTATAATCAATACTGGTTATCTGCTGAACGTCCCGGTGGGGGAAATTCATTGTATGGGTAAAGTAGCGGTAGCGCACGGATTCTGCGCTCAGGGAATAGAGCATTTCAGACAGCGCCGGTTCGTCGGTCGGTTTAACGGGGCGGAAGAAAATCTCGGTCCCGTCACCCAGTGTGCCGTATTTTTCGAGTTCTTCGGGATAGCGGACCTCTTCATCCCACGCCACTTCGATCTGGTCTTCGTAAACATATTTTTGGGCTTTTGCATCGCGAAGTAGCTGTTTCCTGAATTTCGGATGCGCAATATCTATGAGCGAAAGCACCCGCTCCCGGATACTCTTGCCGTGGAGGTAAGCGATACCGTATTCGGTGACGACGTAATGGACATCCCCCCTGGTAGTGACCACCCCCGCCCCCTCGGTCAGGTGGGAAACTATACGTGATACGGAGCCGTCTTTCGCGGTTGAAGGCATAGCGATGATGGCTTTGCCACCCATACTGCGCGCCGCACCCCGGACAAAATCAACCTGTCCGCCTATACCGCTATAGAAACGATAGCCCAGCGAATCGGAGCACACCTGACCGGTAAGGTCTATTTCCAGTCCCACATTGATGGCAACCATCTTTTCGTGCCGGCTTATAAGGAACGGATCGTTAATGTATTCTGTCGGATAAAACTCGAAAAAAGCATTATCATCGATAAAATCGTACAAGCGCTTCGAGCCCATGCAGAAACTGGCTGTTATCTTGCCGCGGTTAATGGTCTTTTTGGCGCAAGTAATCGCCCCGCACTCTATAAGTTCGATTATCCAGTCACTGAACATCTCCGTATGGACGCCGAGGTCTTTCTTATCATGGAGGAATTCGGCAAGGGCCTGCGGGATACTTCCAATCCCGCATTCAATCGTACTGCCGTCCTCGACAAGGCGTGCAATATTGCGTCCAATACTTCTGAGCACTTTGTCGGGTTCCTTAGTATCGATCGTGATGATATCTTCATCTTGGGCCACAAGGGCATCGATGGAATCCACGTGAATAAAACTGTCACCATAGACCCGCGGCATCTTTGAATTAACCTGAGCGATAACATATTTTGCGTTGGCGGTCGCCGATTTTACGATGTCCACCGAAACGCCGAAACTGCACAGTCCGTTGGCGTCTGGTGGGCTTACGGACACAAGCGCCACATCAATGGGGAGTCGTCCCGAATCGAATTCTTCGGGGATGTCGGAGAGAAATATCGGTGTGTAGTCGCCTATACCACTTTCCAGAGCATGCCTGACGTTATCGGCAATAAAAAAACTGTTCATGCTGAATTTGCCCTGAAACTCTTCATCAGCATAAGGCGCTTCCCCCTTCGTGAGCAGATGAACTATATGCAAGTCTTTAATATGCCCGGAATGTTTGATCAGGGCCCTGACAAGATGCTGGGGCTGCGCGCAGCCCGTGCCGATGAAAATACTGTTGCCGGGCTTAACAAGTTTCATTGCCTCCCGGGCGGATGCGACCTGATCGCTGTAACGTTTTTGCCAATCTGAATCATTCATAGTGTTCTCCTTCATTTATCACCTTCCACATTCACGCTCATCCGCGCATCTACCGCAATGGGGGTTACTCCTTCACGCATTACAACGTACGGGTTAATATCCAGTTCCTCTATCTGTGGAAATTCGGTTGCCAGCTGCGACAGTCTCTGCAGCCCCTCCGCTATGGCGTTGATATCCACCGCTTCCTCGCCCCGCGCTCCCTTAAGCATCTGGAAGGTTCGTGTGCTCTTCAACATCATCCGGGCTTCTTCGGCCGTCAGGGGGGCAAGATAGAAAGCAACGTCTTTCATCACTTCAACAAAAATGCCGCCCATACCGAACATCATCAGCGGCCCAAAATTGGGATCGCGCTGCATACCAAGAATGACCTCACGCCCCTCCCGGCACATCTCCTGAACGAGAACGCCCCGGATCTGGGCTTCGGGCTCTTTGCGTGGGACACGCAGCATCATGAGATCGAAAGCGTCCATAACCTGCTGACGATTAACAAGCCCCAGTTTCACGCCCCCGACATCGGATTTATGCAGGATGTCCGGGGACCATATTTTCAGCACAACCGGATACCCGATCTGATCGGCCATATTGGCAGCCTGTTCGGCGGTTGTAGCGATTGACCCCTTCGGGGTGACAAAACCATAAGCCTCGAGTATTTCCTTGGAATCCATCTCGCTTATCTCTCTCTGCTTACGGCGCTGATAGCGATTGATGATCTTCTCGACTTTATTGCGATGAACGGGAAACAGCTTGACTACTCTCTGCGGCCGTTGCTTCCACCTGACATAATCGACCACGGTTTTGGCCGCGCTTATTGCTCCCAGAGGCGAATCGAAGTTCGGTATGCGGGCTTTGCGAAGAAGATCAACGGCTTTTGAAACCTTATCACCGCCCATAAAGCATGCAAATATCGGCTTTTCCGGCACCGATTGAGATGCGTCCGCAATGGCCTTTGCCGTGCCCTCACAATCTGTCATGGACTGAGGGGTGAGCAACACCACGACCGTGTCCACTCCCGGGTCTCCCAACAACGTTTTCAACGCAAAATGGTACCTGTCGGATAAGGCATCGCCCAAGACATCCACCGGATTGTTAACATTTGAGGCGGACGGCAGTTCTGAGCGGAGTGCGTCCATCGTCTTTTGAGAAAGCTGCGCAAACGTTAATCCCTGTTCCTCCACGGCATCTGTCGCCATTATCCCCGGCCCGCCGGCATTGGTGATGACGGCGACCCTCTCACCTTGGGGCAGGGGTTGGTAGGCAAAAACCTGAGCCAGTGCAAATTGCTCGATAATCGAGTTGCACCGTATAACACCCGAACGTTTGAAAAGACACTCGTAAGCCGTCTCGCTGCCGGAAAGGCTTCCAGTATGGGATGAAGCCGCTTTAGCGCCGGAAGCGGTGCGACCCGATTTGATCAGCAGTATGGGCTTTTCCACGGATATTTTCTCTGACAGTCTTGCAAAGGAATTGCCGTCATCTATGCTTTCGAGATAACCGGCTATCACCTGAGTTTCCGAATCGGAGCCGAAGGATTCAAGGATATCGAGTTCATCCACATCGGCCTTATTCCCAACGCTCACGAGCTTGCTGAACCCCACATCGTTTGATTTTGCCATATCGAGTATTGAGGTAAGCAACGCACCCGACTGCGAAATATATGCTATCTCACCCGGTTCCGGCAGTTCACCGCCGAAGCTTGCATTGAATTTATGACCGGGCACGAGCAGCCCAAGACAATTGGGCCCGATGATTCTCATGTTGCCCCGTCGTGCGATCTTAACCACTTGCTTCTCCAAACGCTGACCTTCGTCGCCGACTTCCTTAAAACCCGCACTTATTATTACGGCGGCCTTAATGCGTTGACGAGCACATTGTTCCATAACTGAAGGTACCAGTTTGGCAGGCAAAACTATAACTGCGAGGTCCGGTGTACTATCGATCTCACCGACTGAAGGATAGCATTTCAGTCCCTCCAGCTCTTCGGCTCCCGGGTTAACCGGAAACACATCTCCTTCGTAGCCACCTTCTATGATACTGGCCAGTACCTGGTGGCCAACCTTTTCCTTCTCGCGCGACGCTCCGATAACGGCCACCGAATCCGGATAGAAAAAATTAGTAAGACTCATTGTCACTCCTATCTATAAGTTCGGGCAAATAAGATAATTCACCCCTGTGTTTACCTGGCCAAGCCCCTGCAACTGACGCTGTCGGCACCTTGGCCGCTGAAGTTAAAAATTACAAGGTCGTTCTTGTGTTTGAACTTTCTAAGGCAAAAATGGATAGAACCAGGATAATCACTGAAAACATATGGTGCCAGAGGTGGGATTCGAACCCACACGAGCGTTAAAGCCCACCGGTTTTTGAGCCCGGTGCGTCTGCCATTCCGCCACTCTGGCAACACATTTATCGTGATAAGTATATAGAATAACAAATCGCTCTTCTGAATTCAAATACAAGCACGATTTGGCAGCATTTTGTTCATCTTTTAATTATTATAATTATTATGGTGTCACCATAGCAAGAGATTGTTAAAGAGTAATTTAGAGCAGAATGTTGACGAAAACAAGCCCTTATATGCGTTTTAAGGGGGGTGTTTTGGGGCTGCAAGAGTTTTTTCTCTTCTCTCGATCACTTGAGTGGTAGAATTGCCGGAAGCAACGTGGTTCACTGAGGACTTACTTTGTCCTTCTTCCCCACGGGGGTGAGTTATTAAACAGATTCCAGGTTTACAAACAGCTCGACCAATTGCGGATCAAACTGCTTCCCGCTTTTGCCTTTCAATTCGGCGAGGGTGTCCTCTTCTGACATGCAAGGGGAATAGGGCCTGTGGCTGGTCATGGCGTCATAACTGTCTGAGATAGCAATTATCCGGGAAAACAGCGGTATGCTTTCACCTTTGATGCCAAAATAACCTGAACCGTCCCACCATTCGTGATGGTACAAAATGAATTTTGAGATGTGAGCGAAATCAGAAGTGACTGAGGTGGCATTATATCCCCATTGGACATGCCTTTTCATTATTTCCCACTCTTTCCGGGTCAGTTCGCCCGGTTTATTAAGGATGTATTCGGACACACTGATTTTGCCTATATCGTGCAAAAAAGCCGCAGAGGAAAGCTGTTCGAGCCGGCCATCGGTAATGCCCATCTCTTGTCCGATTGCAACAGCCTTGTTTCGCACGCGACGAGAGTGTTCCTCCGTTTCGTGGGTTTTCAAGTCCAATACAGCGAGCAGATATATCAGCTCCCAGGTGTAGGGGGATTGATTTTGTGTAAAACCGTTTGGGAATATTCTTTTTTCACTCATCTTTTTTAATCTCCTTTCAAAACGAATTTTTACCGCTTTGGGGACTTCGTCTGCCACTATATTTTTTTATTTCACGCGTTCCCGGTTGCGCATATACGTTAGCAGTAAATATTCAGTGAACCCCGTTGTCTCATCACCACCGAGCCCTGTGCCGGTGGAATGACGATTCAGAGCTACGTGTCGATATTTTATACCGTAGCCGTGTCTGCGCCCCGCCCGGCCCCGCCGGCGCTTGCACCTGTCACCTATCATTCATTTCAAACCACATGC
>JAGYMJ010000360.1 GCA_018400625.1 Planctomycetota bacterium | reverse complement strand
CACGCAGACAGGCACAGGGCACGGTGGTGATCAAGTGAGACGGGGTTCACTGAGGACTTACATGAATTGGGGGTTATTCGATAACTATAGCTTCGGTTGGACACACATCCATAGCCTCTTCAACCGCCTCAGCGTACTCTTCGGGTATTTCTTCAAGAATGACTTCGGCAAGTTCATCACCCATCTGGAAGACCTGGGGGCAGATTTCTACACATTGCTCACATGCTATACAATCTTCAGTAATATGCACTTCCATTTTTTATCTCCTGAATTTTATGAAATAAAAGTATATTTGTCAATTTATGGTAGCATAGAGACGTTCGAGAATCAACCGGATTGAAATTTTCCATCGATAAATTTTAATTCTTTATCCATTTTGGGAAAATCTTCGGGGCTATGAGTCACGACAATCATGGTGCGATTTTCCGCAATACGGACAAAATTGGCTACGACCATCTTCCTTGTATCACGGTCCAGCGCGCCCAACGCTTCATCGAGTATAAATATCCGTGGTCTTTTGAGTATAGCTCTTGCCAGGCCGATCCTTTGTCTTTCGCCATAGGAGAGCTGGACGCCGCCTTCGCCCATCGTGGTTATATATTTTTGGGGCAGATTCTGTATGAACTCGTCGGCTTTCGCAAGCTTGGCGGCGGCAATGACCTGTGACTCAGAGGCATCGGGGCGCGCGTAGCGGATATTCTCCAATAACGAGATATTAAATAAAAATATATGTTGAAAGACAAAACCTATCTGCCCCCGCAAAGCGGAAAGAGTATATTGTTTAATGTCGATCCCGTCAATAAGTATCCGGCCTTCATGAGGATCATAAAAACGGGGTATAAGATTTAAAAAGGACGATTTACCGCAGCCACTGGGGCCGGAGATGATCACATGCTCACCGGCTTCGATCTTCAAGGAAACATCAGAGAACAGCGGCTCACCGACGGCGCTCGCATCAGGATCCCCGATTTTATCTTCAGATTCCGTGACATTATCGGGGGCATTATGTTTTTCTTTATAGGCGAAAGAGACGTTTTCAAACTCGATTTCCCCTTCATTGATACGATGCGGCCAGGCATGGGGCTCCTCTGCCACATCAGGGGTGATTTTAAGTATTTCGTAAACCCTGTCGAATGAAGCTTTGGCCGAAGAAAACTTCCCCAAATCGGCAACCAGCATAATAACTTCGGGGTATAACATGCCGATATAAGCATAAAAAGCGACGAATTCGGCGGTGGAAAGGTGCTCGTTAAAAACCATATATCCGCCGAAGATGAAAAGGATCATCAGACTCAGCCCCGCCACCATATCCGCCGAGACTTTTTGCAGGACATAAAAACGCCGTTCTTTCAACTTAGCGGTCATGCCGCGCTGCATGGAGAAGGCAAATTTTTCCTGTTCTTTCTTCTCGGAAGCAGAAGATTTTAGAGTACCTACACCCGAAAACTGCTCCACAAGATTACCACTTATATTGGCGATTTCTCCTTTGGCCTCTTTCGCTGATTCCGTAATAGCTCCCTTAAAAAGTTTATAAATCAAAACATCGACAGGAAGCAGGGCTAAAGCGACCGCAGCAAGGGTCGGATTCAGGACGAGGATAATAATGATACCGACCACAATCATCAGCGCGTTGAGGAAAAGCTTAATAAATTCACTGGCCAGGAATTTCTTTATCGATTCGACGTCCTGCATGATGCGGTTGGAAAGCTGGCCGGGCTTATTGTTGAGATAATAAGCGAGCGAGAGACGATGCAGATGCGTCATCAGTGCGATCCGCATATCCAAAGCCACTTTTTCCGAAAGGCCGACTATACGACTTTTTGTGGAGTAATAGCAGAAATTTTTAATCAAATAAATGATCAGCACACCAATGGCAATAATCACAAGATGCCCGAAATTCTCGCCTTCCGTAATCGTCTCGACCGCCAGCTTAAGGGCATACGGCATGGACATATTGAGGCAGGATAGTAATATGGAAAGAAGCAGCACAAACACAAAGGTCAGCTTGTGGGGTTTGAGAAAGAAGAAAAACTCTTTCATCACCGATGGATGTTCTTTCTTTTTATTTTGTTCTTGCATCAAGAGTTATGAGTGAAAAAAATACGGAGAAATTATATAATACAGGGCAAGTATTCAGTGAACCCCGTTGTTTCATCACCACCGTGCCCTGTGCCGGTGGAATAATGATTCAGAGCTACGTATCGATTTCTCACACCGTAGCCGTGTCTCCGCCCAGCCCGGCCCCTCCGGCGCTTGCACTGTCATCTATCGTTTATCTCAAATGACAACCGCAAGCGCCGGAGAGACCGGGCTGGGCGGAGACACGGCTACGGTGTAAGAAATCGACACTTAGCTCTGAATCATTATTCCACCGGGACAGGGCACGGTGAGGAGAAAACTGTGCACTTCATTGAATATTTACGTATAGGGTATTGGGATAAAGAGTTAAATTTCATTTGGAGCGTATTAGATGGCCAGGCCAACCCACGCGGATATTGATTTAGATGCTGTAATTCGGAACATCTACGAAATTAAACATCATATCGGTAACAGAAAAATTTGCGCAGCCGTCAAAGCGGATGCCTACGGACACGGCGCGGCTGCCGTATCGCACGCCTTGAACCTTGCCGGAGTGGATTTATTCGGCGTAGCTCTGACCGAGGAAGCTGTTCAGTTGCGCAATGCCGGTATCAAAAAACCTATTATACTTCTCGCACCCGTCCCCGAAGAAGATATTAAAACAATGCTGGAATTTGATATCTCAGCCTGTATTACCTCGTTTGATTTTGCTGAAAAATACTCGGAACAAGCCGTAAAAAACAACAAAATCGCCAGAGCACATATAAATATCGATACGGGAATGGGCCGCGTGGGGCTGCCTCATCATAACGCGGTAGAAGATATTCTAGCGGTTAAACGGCTGCCGGGGCTCGGGATTGAAGGGATATTTACCCATCTCGCTTTTTCCGAAGATGAAGAAACATCCAATGTTCAACTCGCAATCTTTAATCATATTCTGAGTCGTCTTAAGGATGCCGGCATGAAACTGCCCATGCTTCATGCCGCCAACAGCGCGGCCACACTGCAGATCCCTGAAGCTCATATGCAATGCATCAGACCGGGCCTGATTCTCTATGGCTTGTATCCGCCGAACATTAAGCCCAACGGTGTTGAATTAACGCCTGTTCTTACGCTCCGGTCAAAAATTGCTTTCTGCAAAAAAGTACCGGCCGGAACCAAAATAGGATACGGTCATACTTTTACCACCAGGCGCGAAAGTGTAATTGCCACCATCCCGGTGGGCTACCATGATGGCTATATGCGACAATATTCCAACAAAGGCGAAATGATTGTGAGAGGCAGGCGAGTGCCGGTTGTCGGCAGAGTTTGTATGGACCAGACCCTCCTGGACGTAACCGATGTGCCCGAAGCTCGTGTCGATGATGAGGTTGTCGTCTATGGCCAACAGGGTGGAGAGCGTATCGGAATAGAAGAGATGGCAAAACGCATCGATACGATACCTAATGAGGTGACTTGCGCCGTCGGCGCTCGGGTCAGGCGCAAGTATATCTCCAAAGGCCAGGTCGTGGGGGTAACGCCTGAAGGCTCGTTTGTACCTTCCGGCGGCCTCAGCGAGGTTGTTGCGAATTTATACGCTGATAAAAGAGCCACTCAACGTCAATTAGCCCAGAATGGTGCGGCTTGATACCGAAATGCTATGCTGACTGAGTCGCTGGATATACCTGAAGAATTCTTAATCAAAAAATCAAACGGCTGTACGTTGATTTATAACACGCATTTTGTTTCACCGGATGGTGTGGACGAATGGCTCCTGATACCGAACAGCCTTGAGGATTTGCCGGCGGAAGCCTCACGTTCAAAACATCTGGAAACTGTTTGGGAATTAAAATCTGCAGACGGATTTCCGCATGATATGGTAGTGAGAAAATACGTTCATGGAGGGATTGTCGGAGGATTGATCGGTCCGTTAAGAACCCTCTTTTTAAATCCCGGGCCAATGCTCAATGAACTTAAGATATCCACCCACCTGTGGAAAATCGGCTTTCCCACCGCTCAACCGATTGCTTTGTATTTGCAAAGCCAAGCGGGGCCTGTTTTCACCGCTATATTTATTTCCAAGAAAATTCCCCATGCGGTTAATATGCTGAAATTCTGCACTATAGTCCAGAAAGGTGAATTGAGTCTGACCGATGAAATTCGCTCTCAAGTGCTTGCCAAAATTGCTGAACTGATAAAAAGACTGCACAAAGAAGGAGTCTATCATGGAGACCTCAATCTGAAAAATATCTTGATAGGCATAACTCCTGAGGCGACAAATTTTAACGACGAAGTTTATGTGATTGATTTTAAGAAAGCGGTTTTTGAAAGAAATATAACCGAAAAAAAAGGATTATTGAATATAAAAAGACTTTGGCGGTCTGTTCTTAAATGGCCGGCCGCCGCCGCGACTTTCAAAGAAACTGACGATGATACGCTGTCGCGAGTTTATAAAACCAGATGACAAAACTTGCAAACTCCAACCTCAAGTTAAGCCTCTGTTGATATTGAGACGAAAACCGGGTTATAATACTTGTGTTTTATGAAATATCGCTTTGGGAACCTAAGTCCTCAGTGAACCACGTTGTTTCTCCACCGTGTCCTGTGCCGGTGGGATGACGATTAAGCACTACGTGTCTATAACTTACAACC
>JAGYMJ010000359.1 GCA_018400625.1 Planctomycetota bacterium | reverse complement strand
GGTTGTAAGTTATAGACACGTAGTGCTTAATCGTCATCCCACCGGCACAGGGCACGGTGGAGAAACAACGAGGTTCATTGAGGACTTACCCTCCATTAAAGTTTTTGCCAAGTTTTTTTCAAAAAGCGTAATCCTTTTTCTGTAAATCTTCGAAAGATCATGACAAAAAAGAATTTAAACACCCAAAAAATCAACCTCGGTATCGTCGGTGCATGTGGGCGCGGCTCCAGTTTCCAATCGGCATGCGATGCCATGTCCGAAGTGGCCATACATGCCGTATGCGATTCGAACACTGAGGATCTGCCGGCCGCACGCGAGCGGCTCGGCGCCCGCGAACACTTTACTGACTATGAGACCATGTTGGAGGAATCAGATATCGACGCCGTGATCATCGGTACTCCCATGCCGTTCCACGCGCCGATGGTGATCGCCGCACTCGAGCGCGACCTGCACGTGCTCTGCGAAGTCACCGCCGGAGTTTCGGTCGAAGAATGCCGCCAACTGGTGAAGGCATGTCAGAGAAGCCAAGGCGTTTACATGATGGCCGAAAACTACACCTACATGCAGCCGAATGTCATTGTGCGCGAACTGGTACGACGCGGCCTTTTCGGCACGCCTTATTACGCCGAAGGCGAATATATCCACGAACTGAAGCATATGAACGAACACGAGACGCCCTGGCGCAGGCGGTGGCAGACCGGGATCGACGGCATCACCTACGGCACACACAGTCTGGGCCCGATCCTGCAGTGGATGCCCGGCGACCGGGTCAAACGCGTCTGCTGCGAAGGCACGGGCGTTCGCCACATCGACCATACGGGCAAGCCCTACTGCCAGGCCTCCGGCACCATGCTGTGCAAGACCGAAAACGAAGCGCTTATCAAAATCCGCGTCGACATGCTCTCCGACCGCCCCCACGCCATGACCAACTACCAGCTCCAGGGGGATGATGGATGTTATGAATCGGCCAGGGCAGCCGGAGAGATAAACCGCATCTGGCTCCGCGAACGCTCACAGGATGGGCATACATGGACAGATATGGATGAACTGACCGAAGAATTTCTGCCCGATTTCTGGAAAGAAGGCATGGAACGGGCCAGGGCCGCAGGGCACGGCGGTGGTGACTATTTCGAGGTGCTTGATTTCATCGACGCCGCAGCCGGCCGGCGCCCGTGCCCGATCGGTATCCATGAAGCGATGGACATGACGCTGCCGGGCCTTATGAGCCAGCAATCGATCATGGAAGACGGACGATGGATCGAGGTACCTGATTCGAGAACGTGGACGTAAGAAAGTGTTCCCAGCAGCCCGGCTGAAAAGCCGGCTCGCAGTGGGCGCTTTCAAACGTCCCCGACTCAGCCGCGGCAATCCCCAGACTCCGGAGCCCTTGAAAGGACTCACTGCGAACCTAAGGACTTAATGAAAACTTTCGGCTAAGTTGCAGAGAACGTTCAGCTTTATCATACCAGCCTTGGGGGAGAAATTCGCTCGTGTGCATGTAACAGCCCACCCTCACATCTTTGCGGCCCTCCTTGAAGGTCAGCAAACGGCTCTTGGGCACATTAGTGGAGCCATGATATCGACTCAGGCAAGCAGCATTGATAAAGTGGACTCCCCACTTTTTTTCTATATGCGATCTGCCCCCATAAGTATCATCCGGATGGGTATGGGTATGACCACCCAGCCATATATCCACTGCGCCCGGATGTTCACTCAAATAGTGCTCGAAAGCCTGCGCATCCGGTTTACTGTCAACAAAATACAGGTAGGAAGCCCCCTGAGGTGTTCCCTCGGGTTTATAGCCGTGATAGCCGTCGCACCAATGACCTTTTTCATCTTTATCAACGCCCTCCCACTCCCCCGAAGCTACCGTTGTGTTTTTAAGCATATAGTGATGGACGCTTATAATAATATCATTCGGATGGGATTCAACCATGTTTTTCCACCAAAGAAAGGACTCTCCACTCACAACCCCCCCGGGATTACCGCCCAGGTCACCGCGGCCTATCTCCTGGCTCGGCTCATTGATATCGCTCATCATCAAAAACAAGATATTACCGACCCTGAAAGAATAACGTTCCCAGGTCCCCTTAACCTGATAGGGTCTTTTATCTGAATCCACTTGAGAAAAACGGACATTTTCGCCCATCGGGTCTATCCACTTCCGCCACCACCACGCGGGCGGTTCATCGAGACCGCTGCGGTCATGATTGCCGCAGACACTGTATATTGACTCCCTGGGATGACTTTCAAGGACATCAAACTGCCGCGTGATCTCCCTTCCTTCCGCATCATCAGGGACAGCCTGCCCGCCGGACATATCGCCGATGTCAACCGCAATGTCCCACGCAAAGGCAGGCCCTCCCTCCGTTCCCCCCTGTTCCGAAGTGAACAAAGCATCTGAGAGGCTTTCACGGCCATACTTCCGATCCGTCCCAACATGCGCGTCACCAAAAACCCAAAGATTGAATTTTTTTCCTTGCATTTTCTCACCATAAATAAGAAGAATAAAACCGGCATGTATTAGTGCTTAGCTGCATAGCTAAGGATAATCTTTTTTGAGCATCGTCATTTATTTGATATTTGGTATTTGACGTTTTGGTAAGTCCTCAGTGAACCCCGTTGATTGGAGATTCCTACCGCCGGGCTTGTCCCGGTGGAGGAGTATTTATGCACTACAATAA
>JAGYMJ010000358.1 GCA_018400625.1 Planctomycetota bacterium | reverse complement strand
ACGGCGGAACGTGTTGGTTACGCCCGCTGTAGCTAATAATCTTCATTCCACCGGCACAAGGCACGGTGGGGATGTCACACAGAGCACGATGGTGAGAAAACTACGCACTTCACTGAATATTTACTCATAATCAGCTTTTGCGGCCGTGCTCACAAAAAAGCCTACCACTCCATGGTCCAGTTGCCGTCTTGCCAATAGGTAAACCACGGGGCGCCTCGACTGTACCGACCGTTACCGGTATATATCTGGAACCCGCCGGTCGGCGAAGGGATAACCATAACATGCGGTGACTCTATATACTTGTCCGCGGCCACGTCCCAGTACGGACCATCATATTTGGGGTCCCATCCGAGATCATCGGGATGCGGTGTGGCAAAAGAATCTGAAACAATGCTGTGAATGTAGGGTTTATCCGGATCGACCCTGCCGCCGGCGAAGGCACGCCCATCGACGTAGGCGCGCGGTATGAGACCGTCGTAGTTCCACCGGCAGTTGGTACCGCCGCGATCCCGCCAGCGGGTGCCGGCTATTGTCCTGCCCATGACCCTCTCATATCTAAATTCCCATCCCTCCGTCAGGAGAAGATGCGCACTGGCCGGCGGGGCGATGCCCTCGCCCAGCCTGCGCGGACGTCCGCTGCTGGTCGGACTTTCATCCTGATTGCGATATGTCTCTTCATACCCCATCGCGCCCGAGGAGGCCTGGATAGGCGTGCTGCGAAAACCGTAAAATCCCGACCCCGGTGTTTCGCCTGAAAACGTGATTTCGCGTCCGGGCGGCCAGTAAATAAAGGGATTCGGCATATATTCCAGGTTGAACAGGTGCTGGGCCCACTTATTGGTAGTTGACCGACGCCAGCTACCATCGCTTTTCTGATATGCCTGAGACGTGAACGGCAGGCTATCGTTGTAGTCATTGGCGTAATGGTACAAGCTGGTAACAATCTGGCGCATGTTCGATACGCTGCCGATCCTGTAAGCGGCCGTTTTTGCCCTGTTGAGCGCCGGCATGAGCATGGAGGCGAGAATTCCTATGATAGCAATCACAACCAGTAACTCGATCAACGTAAATTCAGCGGCCTTCTTTACTCCTTCAAATATTTTCACAATCATAACCACTTTTCCTCCTAAAACAGGGATTAAAAGAAAATATAATTACGCCTTAATATTCAATGAGCAGCATCCACTTGGGAGAAAATTAAAAAGTATATATTCAGTGAAGTGCATAGTTTTACCGTAAATATTCACGGAGTACTTACCTAAAAAAATAACTCTACACCCAGCAATAATATTTTACACTAAATCCTCACTTCAACGCAAGTGAAAAGGCATCAAATTTAGTGTATTTTTCTGTTTTCACGCCTCCCCACCGATCAGGCCCATGATAATAAATATCATGGGCTTTATTCAGTGGTTGAGCGAAATGCATGAGTCCGTGGTGTCTTACCACTGGGAGAGTATATACGGCAGAGGATCGACCTGCTCGAATCTCCGGGCGTTAAGATGCCAGAGCAGCTCTTCCCGTTTTCCCCGACAGGAGGGATCAGCATAAAGATTTGTCGTTTCTCCCGGGTCATTGTCCAGATCAAAAAGCTGTCCAAATTCCTGGCCTGCGGTGGGGTAGATACTCAACTTCCATTTTTCGGTACGGATCGTTTGGACGGCCATATAGGGTCCTCCCCGGACGATCATGCATTTTTCTTTGTCCACAGGGTCGTCATACATCTCTGCAAATATGCTTTCCCGGCCGACTTTAGTTGTATGACCTATACATTGACTCCAGTCAATGCCCTGAACACCGGGATTAATATCGAGTCCCGCCAGTCCCAGCAAAGTCGGGTGCAGATCAGCAAGCTCAACAAGGCCGTCTATTCGCTGCCCTTGACTGTTTTTCGGCCGTTTAATAATGAGTGGCACATTCAATGTATCGTCATAAAGCATGGAGGGCTTTCGGAGCAGCCCCCTGTTGCAAAGAAATTCCCCGTGATCGGATGTATAGATTATAATTGTATTATCCAGGTACCCCGTCGAAGCCAGCGTATCGATAAGCCTGCCCACGCAATCGTCAATCAGGCTGACCGACGCATAATAATGCTGAATAATCTTTTTTTTCGCTTCATCGCTCCATCCGTCCATATGATCCCAGGCAGCGCGCGCTTTTTCGGGTACCAACATCCTTTCAGAATCCTCGGCCGTCTGTGGGATATCAAACATGTCCGTGGAAAACCTGTTGATATGTTCTTCGGGGGCCTCAAACGGATGATGAGGTGCGATGAAAGAACAGAAGGCAAACCAGGGATTCTTCTCTCCAGCCTGCTTTTTGATATAGTCGGAGGTCATCGTTGCGATAAAAGTGCTTTCATGGTATTCCGGCGGGTAAGGAGAAATATACAGGTCGCCGGGCCCACCTTCAACCCTTTTTTTACCGGCATCGAGAAGTTCCGGTCGAACCCTTTCCAGCCATCGTCGGTGTTCGCCCCGAAGCGCGTCATCGCAGCCCACATGCGTCTGAAACCCGTAGTTTTCTTTGAAAGGATCATGGGGTATCGGCCTGATTTTTGCATCGTCAGCATAGACTTTCCAATCGAGGATCGGTGTATCGCTCCCCAAGACTTCACCGGTGTAGAGTTCAGGGGTGAGGTGCAGCTTCCCGAAAGCACCGGTGGAATAGCCGTTGCGCTGGAGCACCTCCGCCGTTGTCACCTCGTCCGGGGGCAGCAGGCCCATACCGCGGACGGGAATGGCCGAAGGGTATCTGCCGGTCAACGCGACAGCACGTGAGGCCATGCAGACGGGACTCTGGCAAAATGCTTTTCTGAACAAAACACCTTCTTCAGCAAGTCGATCTATATTGGGGGTTCTGGCGATGCTATTCCCCATACAACCGAGAGAATCGGCACGCTGCTGATCCGTCATTATCCACAATACATTAGGACTGTCGCTCATATCACAATTCCCTCTCAAAAAGTCCTTTGATTTTTAGATGATTCAAGTTTTACAAAAACCTCTTCGATATCAGATCACTCACAATACGCCCCGACTCGTAAATCGTCGGAAGACCGCTCCCGGGATGCGTGCCGCCGCCCGTTAAGTAAAGGTTCTTTAACTCTTCAAATTCATTGTGCGGGCGCATATAAAGCATTTGAGAGAGATTATGGGCCAGATTAAACTCGGCCGCTATATAGACGTTGTATTCATCCTCCCATTCTTTCGGGGTGATAATTTTTTCTACTTCTATATGTTCCCTCAGGTCCTCCATCTCCGTTTTGGCCGCAATTCGATCGATAACCTTGTCCCGGAAAGATTGACGCTCAGCATCCCAGTCAATCGCACTTCTGTTATTGGGCACGGGAACCAGAACATAAAGGGTTGACTTGCCCTCGGGGGCCAGAGTTGTATCGGTCACTGAAGCATTTTGGACATAAAAGGAAAAATCATCGGTCATCTTATGGTCATTGAACATTATATCGACATTGGACTTGTAGTCGTCGGCAAATATTATGTTATGGTGATTCAGGGTCTCATAAATCTTGTCAAGTCCCAGATAAAGCATAAAAGTACCGCATGAGAACTTTTTCTTTTCCAACTTATGCGGCGCCCACTTTCTGAGCTTATCTGAAGGCAGGAGATTGCAGACGGCATATCCGAAGTCGGCGTTGACAACAACCGCGTCAGCCTGAACACTTTCACCGTTCTCCAGAACGACCCCTTTGACAGTCTTCCCCTTATCGCCTTTCATGAGCAGTTTTTTGACTTTTTGGCTGTAATTGATCTGGGCCCCTTCCTCAATGCAGACTTTCGCCATTGCATCCGATATCTTGTTCAACCCGCCCTTGACATGATAGATGCCGTGTGCATATTCCATATAGGAAAGCATCGTGAAAAGCGCGGGACATTCCCAGGGTGACATGCCGAGATATTTTGACTGAAAGGTGAAGGCAAGTTTAAGGTCTTCGGAATCGAAGTATTTCCCTAAGTTTTTGTATATTGTGCTGCCCAATGAAAGATGGGGAAGCGCTTTCACCAAGCCGGGGTCTAAGAAAGAGAACGGGCTGGAGTAATCTTTTTGCAGGCAGGGGATCAAGCGCTGGAATCTTTTGCCCTCACGCTGCATAAATTTTTCAAAGCCGGCCTCATTACCCGGGAAAGTCTGACCGATCTGCCGTTTCATTTCCTCTTTATCCACAGCCGGGTACAGAGCTCTGTCCGGGAACTGGAGCCTGTATAAGGGGTCTAAACGCATAAAATTCAGGTAGTCGGAGGCATTACGGCCGGTAGCCTTGAACTTATCCTCAAGAAATGTCTTCAACATGAGAAAAGTCGGTCCGGTATCGAACGTAAAATCCCCGATTTCGAGTGCCTTATTACGGCCGCCCGGAACGGGGTCTTTCTCATAAATGATAACTTCCATCCCTTTATGTGCGAGCAGCATACCGCTGGTCAGGCCCCCGGGACCCGCTCCAACAATTATAATTCTTTTTTTGGACATAATGAGCACCAGGAAAATAAAGTTTTAATGTGTTATGAATTTCAGGTAAAAAACTTCCTTAAAAAATTCAGTCCCTTCTTATAGGGTGGATAACGCAACGACCAATCGGGACAATTCCAACGTTTCATAATGCTTTTTTGATTCGAAAATGTTTCGAAGGAACTTTTCCCCCGGTAACGGCCCATACCGCTCTCCCCCACACCGCCAAATGGTAAACGGCTTGACGCCGACTGTATAAGTACGTCGTTAATAGTCACGCCGCCGGAACTCGTCGATTGGATGACCTGATTCATTGCCGACCGGCTTTTTGTGAATAAATATATGTGCAGTGGCTTTGCAGGAATATTCACAGCGGAGACGACATCGCTCGTCTCGCCGAATTCGAGAACGGGCAATATCGGCCCAAAAATCTCTTCTTGCATTATCTTATCGTCAATACTTATGTCATCCAGAACCGTTGGAGCTATAAAACGGGTCTCTCTATTATACGCCATGGATATATCTTTTTTCAGATCGAACAAGCTGAGAAGACGGTCAAAATGTTTTTCATTGACGATTCGCCCGTAATCGGGGCTCTCGGAAGGGTCATCGCCATAGAAGTCTTCGATACAATTCTTTATTTCAGATACAAGAACCCCCTTAATCTGTCGATGCGCATAAACATAATCGGGAGCCATACAGGTCTGTCCGGCGTTAAAGAACTTGCCCCAGGTAATTCGCCTGGCGGCCGTTTCGATATCGGCATCTTCATGCACAATACACGGACACTTGCCACCGAGTTCGAGGGTCACCGGCGTGAGATTCGCGGCTGCTGATTTCATTATTTTGCGACCGACAGACGTTCCGCCTGTAAAGAAAATATAATCGAAATTCTTGTCAAGAAGGCTTTGGGCAGTCTCAACTCCCCCCAGAACGGTTCTTGCATGCTCTTGCCGGGCAACGTCCGCAATCAGATCGGCAATGACACGGGCGGTATTCGGAGCAAATTCGGAGGGTTTAATCACCGCACAGTTACCTGCCGCGATTGCCCCGATCAGCGGTGTTATGAGGAGCTGAAAGGGATAATTCCAGGGGCCGATTATCAAAACAACACCATAGGGTTCATCTATCGTGAAGCTTCGACCGGGCTGGAGCAATAAAGGGGTTTTGACCCGGACAGGCTTTGCCCATTTTTTGAGTTTTTTTATGGCGAGTTTAAGTTCTTGCAGTACTATGAATATCTCACTGGTGTATGATTCGGTTGCAGGCCGTCCCAAATCCTTGCCGAGTGCTTTGACAATTTCGCTTTCAAATCGGTTGATACCCTCCTGAAGTTCGCGCAGCTTTTGCAACCTGAAATCAAGATTTTTCGTAGCACCTGTTCGGAAAAAATCATTGTGTTGTTTCAGAATTTTATCGACCATAATCCCTCCTGATCATATCGGCGGCCTTTTGTCCGGAGAGGGTGACCATCGGCATTCCCCCGCCGGGGTTCACGCTTCCCCCGACAAAAAAGAGATTATCGTATTTTTTGCTTTTCTTAGGGGCTTTAAATCCCCGGTTCTTCTTTTTATCCGACACCACGCCATAGATGGCTCCCCGGTGAGAGTAGTAATGCTCACGAATATCCTCCGGCAGCCACATATCTTCGACGATGATATTTTTGCGCAGTCCGTCAAGTCCCATCCGTTCCAGCTTGTCCAGGACACTTTCCCTGAGTGCACGGTAATCTTTTTGTGTAAAAGGTTTATCCTGGATATAAGGTATATGGGGCAAAATTTTGATATTGTCGCACCCCTCCGGTGCGGTTTTGGGGTTTGTTCGGGACGGAGCGACAAGGTAGATGGTGGGGTCTTGCGGAAGGCGTTTTTTATGAAAGACATCATCAAAATGTTTTTCCGGGTTGGATGAAAAAAAGAAATTATGATGGGCAAGTTGTTCGTACTTCCTATCGACGCCAAGGTGGAGGACCAGGCCGGAGCAGGCCGGTTCAAATTTTTGGTATTTTTTCAGAAATTTTTTTGGCTCGCCTGTGAGGCGGGAATAGGCCGGAACAACTTCCATGTTACTGACAAAAACATCACCCTCGACCTGTTGCCCGTCCTGTGTTCTCGCGCGTAAAACTGATCCCATTTCGGTATCAAGTTCCGTGATTTCACTGTTGAGATGCACATCCACACCCAACTCATTCATAAGCTTCCCCAGTGCAGCCGCCAGATTATACATTCCACCGCGAACATACCAAAGCCCGAACTTAAATTGCCCGTAAGCAATCATGTTGAGCACGGCTGGGGCGTCATAGGGAGAGGAACCAACATATTTTATGAAGAAATCAAGGATATAGACGAGATGTTCGTTGTCAATATAGCGTTTGACGCCCTTGTGCATGGTCGAAAACATATCGAATCCGGTAAGAGTCTTTTTCAGACCGGTGGTTTGTAAAATGTGTAAAATATTGTCGGCGCCACCATCAAAATATCCCAACTCGACGTTTTCGTAGAGTTGGCGGGAATATTCGAGGAAATTCTTGAGTTGAACGATATCTTTGCTGTTCAGTGACAAGTTCACGTCAAGCATTTCGTCGATATCTTTAAGCAGGTCAATCCTGTCGTCGTCTTCAAAAAAACACCGCCAATGCACATCAGGTTCGACGAGCTGCAGGTAATCATACATATTTTTCCCGGCGGCGGTGAACAGTTTTTCGAAGATATGGGGAAAGGTAAAGATAGAGGGCCCGAGGTCAAAAGAGAACCCCTCCTTTCGCAGCACGTTCAGCTTCCCGCCCAGATGGGCGTTTTTCTCGTGCAACTCAACCGCGTAACCTGCGGTTCTCAGAGACAGAGCTGCAGAAATCCCGCCGAGTCCCCCGCCGATGATGATAGCCTTTTTTTTATATGTCATGAAATAAAAATGAACGGTGCTCTGCGTTTGAAGAAACAATAAGTCTGTTATACTTCTAAAAAACAAATATTTCTCTATAACCGGTCGATCAACTCTTTGGCCTCATTCAGATAATCTTCATCTTTCGGGTTTAACGCTTCTAAATCAAGGGCCGACTCCAGTATTTGTTTGGCTTCTTCTATCTGACCATACTCTTTCAATACTTTTCCGTACTCAAGATGGAAGTATATGTTGTCAGAATCCAACTCGACAGCTCGGCCTAAGGCCGCAACTGCTGCATCCCGGTCAGCCTCAAAAGGCAGACCACCGAATAATGAGTTCGCAATCCATCGCTCTATTCGACTCAGCGTATCTATACGGTACATCAGCATACCTCTCACGAACCATGCTCCGCCGTGTTCTTCATCGAGAGCAAGGACTCTATCGGAATATTTCTTAACCTGACGGCTCAGGCGTAAAGCTTCCCTGACACCTGCGTTTTCAGCCATTCTCCCAAGTACAATAGCTTTTGCATGATTCGCGTTCGGCGATTTCGAATCAACTTCCAGCGCTTTATTCGCAAGTTTATCGGCCTTTTCATAATACAGCCCTTGCTTCTTTTTACTTGATTGCATATCTCCGAGGTTGGTGCAGGCGATTGACTTGATCCAAAGTGCTTTGAGTTCCGAGGGATTTTCAGACAAGATGTTCCTGGTCAACGTGATCGCTTTCTCATAATCGGTGTACATGTATTCATAAGCCTCCTCCAGTTTTTCCTGGTATCCGGACAAACATAATGCGGGGGCGGCAACGAGCGCAACGACCAAAAATGATGTTTTATGATTTCCTGCCAATCGCTGTATCAGTGAAATATTTATCATTGTTTTTTTTCGGCTG
Source organism: Planctomycetota bacterium (assembly GCA_018400625.1). GTDB lineage: Bacteria > Planctomycetota > Brocadiia > SM23-32 > SM23-32 > PUMZ01. The sequence continues at coordinate 429 of JAGYMJ010000358.1, read as the reverse complement.
TCTATGTGATCATTATTCATCATCTTCGAAAGGATACATCTCAAAAACATCGACATCGGCTTTTCATCTGCAAAAGACGAGAAAAAAATGGAGAAATTTATTATAAGCTTCAAGACCGAACTTTCCAAATGCCGACTCGAAAAAATACGGTATCAATTTTTCTGCATAGAGATACGCACAATAAATTTATTGCATGTTATTTATGGGTAAGCCATCAATAAACCACGTTGATTCCGGCAATTATAGCACCGGACCTGTTCCGGTGAGGAAATATTTGGAAGCTACGTGCAGCGATATTTACGTCCCTCTCCCGCCGCCCTCGCGCCGGGAAAAGATTGTTATCAACGTACACAGAGAATGCTTCCGGCGCGAGGGCGGTGGGGGAGGGACTAAGTAGATGGGACGGCTCCGGTAGTGCAAAAATATTGT
>JAGYMJ010000357.1 GCA_018400625.1 Planctomycetota bacterium | reverse complement strand
CCGGCACAGGGCACGGTGGTGATGAGGCAACGGGGTTCACTGAATATTTGCGGCTTTCATTTCAACTCCAGTGGACTTGACTTCAGGTGAGCTTTTAGTGTACGCTCTATAATTGTGAGTAATTGTATAAATTTTCAGGTAAAGAAATAGAGATTTTCTTTTTCAGGAGGTTAAAAAATGAGAGGTGAATTGTTAAGTATAGTTGCAGGTTTCATGTTCGCAGGGGCGGCAATGGCTTTTTCTGAAGCAGCAGCTTCGGATTATGTGAAAAGCGAGACCCTCAATACCGAGTCGGCCGTGCCGATGAGGGAAGGAGATATCGATTTTGAAATGGGCTTGAGGTACAGTAAGGCGGAGGCCGGAAAACGTGCTTACTGGGACAACGGTTGGAACAGGGATCGCGCTGAATCATTTCGCATGTATGAATGGGAGATTAATGCTACAATGGGGATATTGCCGGATATCGATCTCAGCATGTCAACGGGATTCGTTGATATGCATGATCGCAATTTTATCAACGAGATTCACAACAGTCACCATGCCAGAGGTATGGACGATCTCGATGTTTCGTTGAAATGGCGGTGGAAAAATGATGGCAATTGGGATATCGCATATATACCGGGGATCACCATCCCTATCGGGCGTCATTCAACCCCAAACAGGATAGGCCCGGGGCAGCACTATTGGAGCTTTGAGAACAGATTGGCTGCGACGAGAGAGATCGAGGAGGTAACTCTCTTGAAATTGATTTATATCGATGATTTAGTTTTGAATGCCGATATCGGGTATTCTTTCCCGTTCGGCTGGACCCGCCGCAGCTACGAACGCGAGTGGGGCGAGCATACCGTACACATTTTTTCCGATGGAAGAAGCAGGAGCAGCAGTGAACGCGGCGTGCTGGACGCCAATGTTGCATTGATCCGTGCTAAGGGGTCTGTGCGCCCTCTTGTCGAACTCAATTATGCTCACCGCTGTGTCAGCCGTGGAAACGATACCGCTCAGATTCACGCTACCGTTGGCAGTGTTGTAACGGTGGATGAGCAGTGGCGTTTGAAGGCCGGTTATCAGCACCCGATTATCGGCCGTAATGCCGCCCGTACCAAGCGACTTATGCTTTCTCTGGCTCATACCTTCTAAAGAACCAATGAAAAATGAGAAGTTTACCGGAGACGGAAGCGCGATGGACTTAAACGTTCATCGCGTTTTTTTTCGGCCTGGTGGAAGATTTTACTATGGATACTCAGAATTTAAAAAACAGCAATTTACCCCAAATCAGGGTGGGCCAGGGCTATGATATTCACCGACTGGTTCCAGGCGGTGAACTTGTTCTCGGTGGGGTTAAAATAGAATCCCCGCTGGGGCTGGAAGGGTATAGCGATGCGGATGTTGTGCTCCATTCAATTATTGATGCGCTGCTTGGCGCGGCCGCACTGGGTGATATTGGTGAGTTGTTCCCCGACAACAATCCAAAGTGGAAGGGTGTTGAAAGTGCTGTTATGCTCAAAGATGTTTTAGCTAAGTTGAAATTCGACAACTGCAGGATCATCAATCTTGATCTCAATATCATTGCACAAAAGCCACGTCTTGGAAACAATAAAAATGCCATAAGAGACAACATAGCTGCTTTGCTTGAACTTCAATCCGAACAAGTGAATGTTAAAGCGAGAACAAAAGAAGGACTCGGACCGGTAGGTAAGGGCGAAGCTATTGAAGCAATGGCCGTAGTTTTAATCGAAAAATATTAATGGAGGTAATTATGATGCAAAAGAGTTTTGTCTTGACTTCATCAGAGTCTAAACGTTTGATAGCCAAAGGTGCAGCCGCATGCGAGCCGGTTCAGAATGCTCTTAACAACGGTATTTTGGCCATTGCAAAAGGTACCACCAATGGATATATTGCCGAGGAAGTTTCAGGTGTGTCTATTGAAAAAACGTTATATTGTACAGGAACGACGACGCCGGCTAAAAAGGTTTCGGACGTCTCTACAGCAAATGATTTACCCGATATGGTTTTTCGCGAGGGCCGGCGTTGGGAAGGTGTTTCGGCAACTGATGCCGTCAGTGAGATGAAAGCCGGCGATATCTTTATTAAAGGGGCCAATGCACTGAATTATGAACGCGATCAAGCCGGTATATTGATCGGCCATCCTACAGGCGGAACGATCGGTGCCGCTATCGGGTCTTTAGTGGCACGCCGGGGCGTGCTCCTTTTACCGGTGAGTATGGAAAAAAGTATCCCCGGGGATTTATATGAAACTTCAAAAATGATTGAAGCCGCCGCGGACGGGAGCGGACCTGTACTGTGGCCGGTTAACGGTGAGATATTCACGGAGATCGAAGCGCTTAACGTACTCTGCGACGTGGAAGCATGGCCGATTGGCGCAGGCGGTATTTTGGGCGCGGAAGGATCGGTCCGAATGTCGGTTTGGGGCAGCGAAGAACAGATCAATCAGACCATGGCATTGCTCGATGAAATCCATGGCGAACCACCATTTGGCACTGATAATTGAAATACACGTTTGGGGATATTCATATGGAAAAACAAAGGAAAAGTGACAGACCATCTCAAAAATATCGCTCTCCTTTCGTTACGCGGTGGGCCGGGGAAAAAATGCTCGGGATTTGGAGCGATGATAATAAATTTAAACTTTGGCGTCGGCTATGGATCGCGCTGGCTGAATCGCAGCGTGAATTGGGGCTGGATATAAGTGAAGAAGCTGTTGAACAGCTCAGAGCCAATCAAAACAATATTGACCTTGAAGCGGCCGCAAACTATGAACGGAAACTGCGTCACGACGTTATGGCACATGTCAGCGTATATGGAGACCAGTGCCCCGACGCCCGAGGTATAATACATCTCGGGGCGACAAGCTGCTTTGTCGCCGATAATACGGAATTAATGCTTATACGTGATAGCCTTCAGGCCCTTCTGCCGGCCGTTGCTGCAATCTGCAGTCAACTGTCTGATTTCGCCCTGAAATACCGCAGCCTCCCCTGCCTGGCTTATACACATTATCAGCCTGCACAGGTCACCACCGTGGGAAAACGTGCTTGCCTTTGGCTCCAGGACATACTTGCGGATTTAGAAGATATCCACGCGCAGGCGGCGGATATGCCGTTCCGGGGAGTGAAAGGCACAACCGGTACTCAGGCGAGTTTTTTAAAGCTTTTTAATGGTGATCCGGATAAAGTTAAAGAACTGGAAGGCCTTGTTGCTCAAAAAATGGGATTTAAGCACGTTTATCCCGTAACGGGTCAAACCTATCCCCGAAAATTCGATTGGAAGGTTCTCTCCGCGCTTGCAGGCCTTGCTATTTCTTTGCACAAGATGGCTGTTGATATTCGTCTGTTGGCCGGGATGAAGGAAATAGAAGAACCTTTCGGCAAAAGTCAGGTCGGCAGTTCGGCAATGGCGTATAAACGTAATCCGATGCGATGTGAGCGCATGTGCGCTCTGTCGAGGTTTATCATAAACAATGTTCAGAACGCCTCATTCACCGCAGCGGACCAATGGATGGAAAGAACCCTTGACGACTCCGCCAATCGCCGTCTCTCGCTTGCAGAGGGGTTTTTAGGTGCGGATTCCATCACACAGCTTGCCGCCAACATCACCTCCGGACTCATCGTTCACAAAGGGGTTATTTCCCGCCGTTTAATGGCTGAACTGCCATTTATGGCAACGGAGAATATTTTGATGGAGGCTGTAAAAGAGGGGGGAGACCGACAAGAATTGCACGAGCAGATCAGGATTCACTCGATGGCCGCCTCGGAACGCATTAAAGACAAAGACGGGGTAAATGACCTTATCGAGCGCATGAAAAATGATCCGGCCTTCAGTTCAATAAAGAACCGATTTGAAGATATTCTTAATCCCCGATCTTTTTTCGGACGTGCTCCGGAACAGGTGACAGAATTCGTAGAAGATAGAGTATTGCCAATACTTACGGGCTTTGATTTCGACAATGATAAAACCGGTCGCCTGCGCGTATAATGAAGATACGGTATTTTGAGCCTGCTGCATGAATCTTTCTGAAGTGCTGTTCCCAAGAGATACTTTGTGTGCAGCATCCCCACCGTGCCTTGTGCCGGTGGAATGAAGATCAAGTGCTAAGTCGCGAACTTATAGATCGTCGTAAAGGGTGTTGATACAACGTTTGTAGCGTTTAATCTTCATTCCACCGGCACAAGGCTCGGTGGGGATGCCACACAAGGTACGGTCGGATGGTACGTGGTCCCTGAATATTTCGTTTGTTAATTCATCAGATTGTTTCTATAATGATAGCTGATAAAGTTGATTGTTATGGCGAACGACATTTATTTTTCTTGGGAGAGAGTTATTTTGTCCTTGATCGAACCGGAAGATTTTAGAGTTGAAAAACTTAAGAAGTTGGAAGAAAAAGGTATAGACCCCTACGGCGACCGCTATCCCGGGGTCACCCCCATAAGCAAAATGATTGATTGTTATGATGATCTGGAAGATTCGACTCTTCGCGCTGCAGGTCGTATAACAAATCATCGAGCAATGGGCAAGGCTTCATTCATCGACATTAAAGACAGCACGGGCACCATCCAGACTTTTTTCCAGTTGAAACGCCTGGGCGATGAGCAGTTCGAGATACACGATCAGCTCCAACCGGGAGATATCATAGGCGTCGAAGGCGAATTGACAACGACCAGGTCCGGGGAAAAAACGATATTTGTTGATAATTTTATGGTGTTGTCAAAAGCGGTGCTCCGTCCACCGGAGAAGTGGCATGGGCTAAAGGATGCCGAACTCCGCTACAGGAGACGTTATATCGACCTGTTTTCCAATGAAAAAGTCATGGAATGTTTTGTCACACGGTCTCAAATTATTGACCAGATCAGGCGCCATCTTATAGACAACGGCTTCCTGGAGGTGGAGACACCCATGATGCAGGCCATTGCAGGCGGTGCGGCCGCTCAGCCATTTATTACGCACCATAATGCTTTGGACATCGATCTTTTCCTGAGAGTGGCGCCGGAACTGTATCTGAAAAGATTGCTGGTCGGTGGGATGGAACGGGTCTTTGAAATCAACCGGAACTTCAGAAACGAGGGTATCGACCGGCAGCATAACCCGGAATTTACTTCGCTGGAGGTGTATAAAGCATACAGTGATTATTTAGATATGATGGACCTGACCGAAGATATTATCCGCAAACTGGCGCTCCGGATCGACCCGGCGGGCGAACTGCCTTTTGGCGAACACACCATTGATTACGTGAGTGAGTTTGCGAAAGTGGATTATTTTGAAGCGTTTGAAAAAGCCAACGGGTTTCCGGCTGATGATCTGGCCAAGGTGCATGCCAAAGCCGAGGAGCTGGGACTTGATATTGACGGTTTAGCTCCGGAACTGGCGGTGAACAGTATTTTCGAACATACGGTGGAAGATAAAATCATCCAGCCCACGTTTATCATGGATTATCCGTCCGCGCTGTCACCGCTCACCAAGCCGAAGAAAGATAAGCCCGAAGTGGCCGAGCGCTGGGACTTGATAATCGCAGGCATGGAAATCGGGCCGGCATATACTGAACTCAACGACCCGCGGGTCCAGGAAGAAAAGTTTCTTCAGCAATTGGAAGGAGAAGACGAAGCGGAAAAAACGTTCCGTAATATCGATAAAGATTTCCTGCGCGCCTTATCCCACGGTATGCCCCCGGCCGGCGGTCTCGGGCTGGGTATCGACCGGCTGGTTATGCTGTTCACCAATAAAACAGCAATAAGAGAAGTTATTCTTTTCCCTTTACTCCGTCCTGCCGATGAATGATATGAAAGAAAAAGATATGCGGAAGTCCGACGCTCAAAAAGTCATCGAAGTTGACAATGTCTCGAAAGACTACCGGATAGGACGTCATGATTTACGGGTGCTGCATGACGTGAGCATAGCGGTAAAAAAAGGAGAATTCCTGAGTATTGAGGGCCCCAGCGGCGCCGGCAAAAGCACTTTACTGCACATAATGGGATTGCTGGACACTCCAACTGAAGGCGCTGTCATCTATGAAAACCAGGATATTTCGGGCCTTAACGATAAAAAAAGGGCACGCAGGCGCAACAAGCTTTTTGGATTTGTCTTTCAATTTTACCACCTCCTGCCGGACCTGACGGCCGAAGAAAATGTTGCTCTGCCGGCGTTAGCCGGTCAGAAAACCGCCGGCTGGCTGCGCAGAAGACGGGAAGCCATAGAGAAAAGCCGCCGTATTCTCGAGATGGTGGGGCTCAAAGAACGCTGCGATCACCGCCCCACCCAGCTTTCAGGTGGTGAAAGGCAGAGGGTCGCCATCGCCAGGGCGCTGATCAACGATCCGGAAATGCTGCTGTGTGACGAGCCGACCGGCAATCTCGACACGGAATCCGGCACCGAGATACTTGAGCTCCTTTGCAGCCTGCGGGAAGAACTGAACACCACACTCGTCATGGTGACCCACGATTCAAAGGTGGCGGAACGTGCCGGGCGAAAAATTTACATGAAAGACGGCCGGATCGATAAAGAGCACTGAGGGTTAATGCGTAATTCAGGATTGGACGAACCCTCTACCTGATCAGCTTTAATCCGCTGCAGTGTTCGGAGCTGCCCTTCCTGGAATCGGTGCGTGATGCTTTTTTCCTATCCGGCTCGGGGAATCAAGCGTATTCATAGACGGGTGTTTCGATCACTTTTTCAGGCCGTTTTTCACTCTTGATCAACGATTGGATATTCTCGACGGTTTCCGGCGAGAAATATTGCTCGCCCGTTTCTTTGCACACGCGGGCGGGTACATGTTCGACAAGAATCAAACGCCCCTGGTGCTGGAGTGTATAGGTGACTTCGGTCTCAATCAGCGTTTCTTTCATTTTGTTACCCTACCTGTTTTTTCTCGACCTGAACTCGATCCATAAATCGGAATCAGGCTCATAAACGGTAATAATTTTGTAAATATTCAGTGAACCCCGTTGCCACATCACCACCGTGCCCTGTGCCGGTGGGACGATGATTATGCACTAGGGCCCTGGCCGAAAACCCGGCTC
>JAGYMJ010000356.1 GCA_018400625.1 Planctomycetota bacterium | reverse complement strand
ACGGCGGAGCGTATTGTTTATGCCCGCTGTAGCTGAGTATCATCTTTCCACCGGCACAGGGCACGATGGTGATGTTACGGGGTTCACTGAGGACTTACGAATTTCAACGATTACTTACCTTTCACCTATTATATTCATATAAACATCTTGAATCAAACAAGAAAGAAGTATAAAATATGAAGACTCATGGAAAATAAAGAAAAATATATGCAGGCAGCGCTCAAACTCGCCGCTCAAGGCCAGGGGCGCGTGGAGCCTAACCCCATGGTTGGAGCCGTGATTGTTGACGGCGGGAAGATTATCGGCCAGGGGTTTCATAGCGCTTTCGGACAGCCCCATGCGGAAATTGAAGCGATCAGAGATGTCCAAAAAAACGGCGCCGGTACCGTGGGAGCCGAAATGTATGTCACTTTAGAACCTTGTTCCCACTCCGGTAAAACACCGCCCTGCACGGACGCTATTATAAAAGCGGGACTGAAAAAATTATATATTGCCGCGGAAGACCCGCTTTGGAAAGCCCACTCCATCGCTAATGGACAAAAATATAGGGGGTTGGAAGTCCTTAAAAAGGCAGGGATCGAGACCGAAATCGGCATCTGCCGGGACGCCGCCGTCATGCTGAATGCCGCATTTTATAAAAAAGCGTCTGAAAATTTGCCGCTTGTTATTGCGAAATGGGCCATGACCGCCGACGGGAAAATAGCCACAAAAACCGGATCGTCAAAATGGATCAGCGGGCCGCATTCACGGCAAATTGTGCACGATATAAGGGGGAAAGTCGATGCGATAATTATCGGCGCCGGCACCGCAATTAAAGATAATCCACTGCTGACCTGCCGTGAATCAACAAAAAACCGCATAGCACAAAGGGTTGTTCTTTGCAGCGCCAGGGTTCCGGAAACAGACTCGCATCTTGTATGCACGGCTGAAGACATCCCGACAATCCTGGCGTATCCCTGTAAAGCGCCGCCGAAGGGGTTGGATGAATTGCAGAAACGCGGCTGTGTCTTGCTCCCGCTTGAACCGATGACAAGTGCAGAGCCCTCCAGAATACATCCGAAAAGTCTCCTGAATGAACTCTACGACCGGGGGGCATCAAATCTTCTTATAGAGGGCGGCAGTTCTGTTCTGGGAACTTTTATGGATGACCGGCAAATCGACCGGGTTATCGCATTTATAGCCCCTAAAATCGCCGGTGGTGAATCGGGGCTGACAGCGGTCGGGGGAACGGGAATCCAAAGCATGGAGCACGCCTTAAAACTCAAGGGGAAAACCATCGATAAAGAAGAAAGTTATTTGCCCGAACGCCCGAATATAACCGTCAAAACCGCGGGAAACGACATCATTTTAGAGGGTTGGCTGAAAGACCCACGAAAATGGTACCAAAGCACACTATAAAAAAAATTCTATAGACAACATCCTATGATCATCGAACAAATTTACAATACTCCGGTATTGATCAAAATATTACTGACATTAACGCTCATATTGGCCCTGAACACATTGACCAAAAAGCTGATGATTTCGCTTATTATGGGCGCTTTACTTTTAGCGTTCTGGACAGGCCAGAGCATTGCTTCTATAATGACCATCTCTGCAGAACGCAGCTTTTCTCTGAATAATCTGTTGCTCCTGCTGGCGGTATGCCAGGTGATGTGGCTCAGCCGACAGATGCAGATCTCCGGGATAATGGAAGATATGGTGAGCCATGTCCGGCAGAAGGTACCTAAACGCAGCGCCATGGCTATTCTGCCCGCCATCATCGGTTTTCTGCCCATGCCCGGCGGTGCGCTGTTTTCAGCGCCGATGCTGCAGAGCTGCGACCCCCATAATAACACCGACAGTTCGATTAAGGCGATGACCAACCATTGGTTTCGTCATGTCTGGGAATGCTGGTGGCCGATGTATCCCGGGGTGCTTTTAACGATGGAGCTTACCGGCTTTGACGTTCCTCAGATGCTGGCGCTCGGCCTGCCGATCAGCCTGGCCGCAATCCTGTTCGGGTATCTTTTACTGTTAAGAAGGATCCCGAATTCGGAAAAGATCAGCGGAACCGAAAAAATTCCAGAATCGTCCGATCGACTGAGAATTATAAAGCTGCTGATGCCCATCATCGTCGTCATCGGCGTCTATGCAGCCGTTCGCCTCACCCATGGGATATCGAGTCAATACATATCGGCACTTCCCGGGCTGAACCGCTACCTGCCGATGACGATCGGCCTGTTTGCCGCCATGCTTTACCTGCAAAAACGTCGTCCCCTGACACTCGATGACTGGAAGAATATCCTCTTATCGAAAAAAGTACTTGACATCGTTCTCATCGTTCTGGTCGTGCAGATATACGGGGCATTTATCGAGGCCGAATCGCCCCACGGGTATTACATCACCGAACAGATGCGGGCCGAACTCAGCAACTGGGGCATACCGTTGATGGTCATCATCATGACCCTGCCCTTCATCACTGCGATAGCTACGGGAATGGCGACCGGCTATATCGGTGCAAGTTTCCCGATCATTCTGAGCCTGATCGGACCCGACCCCTCTTTCGGCGAGATGCTGTCAATGCTGGCGCTTGCCTACGGGTTCGGATATATGGGCTTCATTCTCTCGCCGGTCCACGTATGTCTTGTTGTTACCTGCAAACATTTTGACAGCCCTATGCTGAAAAACATCGCCGGCTTGCTTCCGCCCGCATTTCTTATATTGATTTTCTCTGTTGGATTAAGCATGTTCTGGAGCGCAGTTCTGACTTAAATTGAAGGAGAGAAAAAATGAATACCGAAGACCATAACAGTAATATAAACCATGACAGATACCGCTACCTTCCAATTCTGAGCCTTGTTCTGCTGATTGCGCTTGCGGCCCTCACTCTGAAAATATACCGTCAACGCCCCCCGAAAAATTTGCGGCAGAAGCTGGCTTCTTTTCAACTGACGCTCCAACTCATTCCAGAGTATTATGAAAATATCGATGAAGATCAGCTTTTTGAAGCCGCCATGAAGGGAGTTGTTGATATACTGGACGACCCCTACAGCAGCTATTTTTCCCCGGAACAATTAAAGCAATCCGATATTGCAGCGGAAGGCGAATTCGGCGGCGTTGGCATCCATGCAGCTCCGTCAAACGGTAACGCCCTGATAGTCAGAGTGATAGCAAACGGACCGGGCGACGCTGCAGGACTGAAACAGGGGGACATCATAACAGAAGCGGACGGCGACCTTGCCGAGACAATAGGCTTTCAAAAGCTCATCTCCATCATCCGCGGCAGACCGGACACACCCGTCGACTTGACAATTAAATCCCCGGAAACGGGTGAAGAAAAAGAAGTGACAATTGTGAGGGAACTCATCGATGTGGCGCCGGTCGAACGAAAAATCCTGAACAATAATACAGCTCTGTTGGAATTTAAAGGATTCAATAAACGGAGCGTCGAGGCCCTGAAAAAGGAATTGCACTATCTGAGCGAAGAAGCACAGATCAACGCCTTGATATTGGACCTGCGCGATAATCCGGGAGGGTTACTGAATACCGCCGTTGAAATAGCCGATATGTTCCTTCCCGACGGACGGATCGTCGCCCTGGAATACGCCGGAAAGGAGCCGCGGAAAGAGGAATTTTTTGCAAGTGAAGATATCCTTCTTCCAACGGAAATACCCATGGCGATCATCGTTAACGAAAGGAGTGCAAGCGCCGCGGAATTGCTTTCCGGTGCGCTTCAGAGCTATGGCAGAGCAAAAATCATCGGCACAAACACCGTAGGAAAAGGTTCGGTGGACAGTATCTTCTCGCTGCCGGATGGATCGGGCCTGGGATTGAAAATAGCTCATTATATTGTGGGAGACGACATGCGGATTGAGGGGGTCGGGATCGAACCCGATATTGTCATTGGTGAAATGCCGGAACTTTCGGAAATGCCGGATTGGGACGAAAGAAAAAAGTGGCTGAAAAAATACGAAGAAATGAGAGAACTCCAGGAAAATCATGCCCTGGAATACCTTGAGCAAGAAATCGGGGGAGATGAACATGAAAAAAACGATCAGCAGAAAAACTAAAATTGTAGCAACGCTCGGCCCGGCTTCGGAAACTCCGGATAGGATATCTCAACTTATCCAGTCCGGCGCCGATGTCTTCCGGCTCAATTTTTCTCACGGTACACACCACTGGCACAGGGAGATGGCCAAAAGCATACGCCGCCAATCCCATTTGCTCAATAAACCTTTAGCTATTATGCAGGACCTGCAAGGGCCCCGTCTGCGCACAGGAAGGCTGGAAAACAGCAGCGGCTGTCAATTAACAACGAATACCAGGGTTATCATAAGCCCGGGCAGTTTCCGCGGCACGGCACGGCGTATAGCGACCGACTACGCCGACCTGCCGATTGACGTCAATCCGGGCGAACGCGTTGTACTCAGCGACGGACTCATTGAACTTGTTGTGCGCGATATTTCAGGACAAGATGTTTCCTGCGAGGTGGTATCAGGCGGTTGGCTCCGCGAGAATCAGGGTATCAATCTCCCCGATGCCGAACTCTCGACCTCACCGCCAACAAAAAAAGATATTGACGATATTCAGCTCGGTCTCGAATGCGGAGTAGATTACATTGCCATGAGTTTTGTGAGCAGAGCGGAAGAGATACACAAACTGCGCGCTGAAATCGAAAAAACGGCGGCCTTACCCGCCGAGAGACCGGCCATCGTGGCAAAAATCGAACGCCCGCAAGCGGTCGCCAACATTGAACCGATCATACATGCCGCCGATGCCGTTATGGTAGCGCGGGGCGACCTGGGAATCGAAATGAACCCCGAAGAAGTTCCAAGAATTCAAAAACATATCATAAAATCTGCCAATAACGCCGTTAAGCCCGTTATAACCGCCACGCAGATGCTGGACTCGATGATCAGAAACCCGCGCCCTACGCGCGCAGAAACAAGTGATGTGGCCAATGCGATACTGGACGGATCGGATGCGGTGATGTTGAGCGGAGAGACAGCTATCGGGGAATACCCGGTCGAAACAGTAAAAATGATGTCCAGAATTGCCGTCCAGACAGAACCGATCCTCCCCCCCGCCCGGCAAAACTATCAACTACAGAGGTTAAATGATCCCCATTCACTGGCTCAGGCCACCTGCCGCATCGCCGGGGAAATCGGCGCCAAAGCGATAATAGTTTTTACAATGACGGGCACGACCGCAAGATATGTGAGCCGGCAGCGCACCTCTTTCCCAGTCTATGCCTTAACTCCCGTGAAAAAGACGTATAATCAGCTTGCGCTTGTATGGGGAGTCACCCCGCTCAGATTCCCCTTGCTTGAAAATACAGACGATATGATATCGTTGGGTATGCAAAAACTGGAAGAGAAAGGTATTGCCGCGCCGGGCGACAAAATGGTCTGCATAGCGGGACCGTCCACCCAAACGCCCGGCGGAACGGATATGGTGGAGTTATTGAAATTCCCGGTTGTGCAGTAGCGCCTGGGCGCTTAAGATTTTACACTAACAACAAATTGTAAGACAGGAGCGTAAATGGCTCGAACCCTGATTTCATGGCTGAATAATGCCTGTACATTGTTTTTTGAATTCACCAGATTTTTCCGGCGCTTCGGGAAAAAAGCAGGAAACAAAACGGCCAGGGAACGCTTAGGGCATAAAGCCGAGGAATATACCGCCGACATTCTGCGTTCAAAAGGATATTCAATACTTACGCGTAACTACACGACAAAAACCGGTGAGGTTGACATTGTCGCTTTCAAAGATGGATGTGTTGTTTTTGTTGAAGTGCGGTCGAGGACAGGTGAAAACGGCCCTGAACCCCATGAGACGGTAAATTTTGCCAAACAGAAGAAAATCATTTCGGCGGCGAGAGCCTACCGCAAGAAACATATTAAAACACGAGACGACCTCAGCTTCAGATTCGATGTCGCGGGCATCAGGTTCAATCAAAAACAACAGATAGTCGACGTTAAATACTTTGAAAATATTTTGAGTTTATAACAGCCTATCTATTAATAAATGAACATCATCCACATACTCGCTATAGCGATTGGCCTTTCGGCAGATTCTTTTGTCGTATCGACAACAGAGGGAATGCTTCTGAAGCATTCCAGGCACATTCACAGCTTACGCGTGGCCATTGTGTTTGCGATCTGCCAGGGATTAATGCCGATAATAGGCTGGCATATAGGCGCCGGCCTGTTTGAAATCATCCATTCTTATGCCAACTGGGCGGCATTTGTCATTTTGACCTTCATCGGCGGCAGGATGATTTACCATTCTTTTTGTCCCGATAATTACAGCGAGAAACAAGGACACAGTATCGGTCTCAAACTGTGGCTGCTCGGGATAGCGATCAGCATCGACGCGCTCGGGGTGGGAATAAGCATGGGCATGACCGGCGCCCATATATGGTTTCCGGCGATGATGATCGGTTTAATCACGGCAATATCATGTTTCTGGGGCGTTCAGTTGGGCGAACATATCAGCAAAAAAACCGGTGGGCAAGCAGAGAAAGCCGGCGGTACTGCATTAATCATCGTCGCGATAAGTTTTTTGCTTTGATGAGATTTTCTCGTCATTCGTAAACAGTCCCTCCGGGACGACACCTCGTTTTAGCCATGTGGCGTTAGCCCATGGAATTCGGGATACGTAAATATTCAGTGAACCCCGTCTCACTTGATCACCACCGTGCCCTGT
>JAGYMJ010000355.1 GCA_018400625.1 Planctomycetota bacterium | reverse complement strand
TCAGATAAAAACCCATAACCTGGATGGATCGCATCGACATTAGTAATCTCGGCTGTAGCAATAAGCCTTGGAATGTTGAGATAGCTTTCTCCGGCGGCCGCCGGCCCTATACAGACGGCATCATCGGCCAGTTCTAAATAGCGTGCACCGGCATCGGCTTCAGAATAAACAGCAACCGTTTCCACTCCCATTTCAGCACAGGCACGGATTATTCTCAAAGCGATTTCGCCCCTATTGGCTACTAATATCCGTGAAAACATAATTATATGGCCCCTACAAAAAGGTATTATTTCTTATGGTAAAAGAGTTTGTTACGCGACTTAGGAATGAGTCTTGGTTGGTTTCTATCCCTCCGTTGGTGATTCGGAAGGCCTGACCAGGAAAAGAACCTGGTTATATTCCACCGGTTCGGCATTTTGAACCAGAATTTCTTCAACAACCCCGCTGACCCCCGCCTTCACTTCATTCATGACTTTCATCGCTTCCACAATACACACAACCGTATCGGGTTCCACCGTATCGCCCAGGGTAACATAAGCATCAGTGCCTTCGTTGGGGGACCTATAAAGTGTTCCCACCATCGGGGCCATTATTTCCACCAGTCCCTCATCTTCATTTTCAGAGTCGTTTGAATCCTCTGAAAGCTCTTCCCCTTTCTGGCCGGCCGGCAGACTGTTCATCTGCTGATAGCCGTGCCCGGCATGTGATGAAGGGGCCGGGAGGTACTGTACACCACCCTGATTTTTTATTTTAACACGAAAGTTATCCTCTTCAAGCTCTAACTCGGCTAACTCTTTATCACTCACCAGAGACACGAGTTGACGGATTTTTTCCATTTCATCCATTTAGATATTTCCTCGCAATAGAATGCAAACTATTTATAAGCACAAAGGCTTTCTCTCAAGCCCACTAAGCCTTCTATAGCCATTTTCAGTAATATGAACCATCTCTTCAATGCGGGCACCGAACTCTCCGGGAATATAAATGCCGGGTTCGATCGTCACCACCATCCCCGGTTGCAGACATTCTTTTCTCCCAGGCGCCAGAGAAGGCGCTTCATGTACTTCCAGTCCCAACCCATGCCCCAGCCCATGCGAAAAGAACTGTCCATAACCGGCTTTCTCTATAAAATTCCTGGCGGCAGCATCAACGGATAAAGCTTCAACGCCAGGCTCCAGAACTTCAAGAGCAGCCTGTTGTGCTCCTATTATTATATTCGATAACTCATTAAGCTTGGCAGGCATTTTATCCAAAGCGATCATCCTTGTCAAGTCAGAATTATACCCACCGACGTTAGCCCCCCAGTCTATAAGCAATCCCTCACCTTGAGCTAAAACACGATCCGTCGGCCTGGAATGGGGGCGGCTGCCATGTTCTTCAATAGCACAGATACTTTCAAATGCGGGCCCGTCAGCCCCGGACTGGATTAAATCCCAGGCCAGCCGACCCGAAAGCCATTTTTCAGAACGACCGGTCTCTATATGAGTATTAAATTTTTTGAATCCGGTTTCAGCGACCGAAACGGCTCTCTCAATTTTTTTGATTTCATGGGGCTTTTTGCACTTTCGCATCTCTTCAACCAATCCATTCCGCCTCAATGCAACCTGTAAACCTCCCCCGGATTCGGAAACATATTTATAATCAGCGCAATTGACGTTGGCAGCGGTTATACAAAGGTTTTTCGCCTTGACCTTTTTACATATATTACCCGCCACTAAAGCCATTGAACCGGTACGTCCGACCAATTCATCGATGAACGCCTCATTCCCCGCCTCTTCTCTATAGCGGCTGTCAGTAATAAGATAATAATTCCCGTGCGCAACCACCAAGGTGCTATCTTCTCCATGAAACCCGGTGAGGTAACGCACATTTTCAGGTTTTACTATCCAACAGGCGTCATACCCCCCAGCTTCGAGTTTATCACAGAAATTTCCCTTTATTTTATTAAGCACATCTTGGCGCAATGAGTGACCTCTTATTTTCTACAATTTGCCATTGAATTATAGTTCATTTTATCATATAATCCCGCATTGTCAAATAAGAAAAAGGCAAATCCCTCAATAACTAACCGACAGCTATGAAGAAACGTAAACTTCTCGTGCTTGTCTCGATAACAGGCATATATTTTTTCTCTATGTTCCACCGTATTGCCGTGCCTGGTACGATTTTTGACGAGCTTCAGGTAACATTTGAGGCTTCCGCTGTAGCAATAGCAACTCTCGGTTCAATATATCTTTATATTTATGGAGGTATGCAGATATTTACAGGGATGCTTGCAGATAAACTGGGGTCCTCCAAAGTATTGATAGGCGGCGGAATATTTTTGGCTGGGGGGTCGATATTTTTCCCTTTTTCAAACACGATAGGACAACTCTACATTACCCGGGCTTTAGTTGGGTTAGGGGCCAGTCTGATCTATCTGAGCATGCTCAAACATATAAGCACATATTTCTCCACGGAAAACTTCCCGTTTTTATTATCCTGCAGTATAGCCGCAGGATACAGCGGAGGTTTAGCTGCTACTTATCCTTTTGAACGGGCCACAATCCACATCGGCTGGCAAAACTCCATACTTATCACCGGTTTTTTTTGCTTATTCCTGGTGGCATTATCCGCTTACTTGCTTAAGGACAACTTTTCTTCCGGAAAAACCGTAAAGTCTTTTGCCGTTCTGAAAAACATTCTAAAAAACAAATTCATCTATCCGGTTATTATCTCCGGAAGCGGAAACTTCTCCATATATTTTGTGCTTCAGGCCACCATAGGAAAAAAGATGCTTGAAGACTTCGCCGGACTTTCTTCTGCTCACGCAGCTTCTTTTACATTCGCCATGATGGCAACTGCAATGGTATCGGTTTTAGTGCATGGATATTTTGGCAAAAAAAGCAGAAAAAGGAAGCTTTTTTCCATAATAGCCGCCCTCCTGACTTTATCGGGTGTCATCATGATAATCATCAACATGCTTTTTTTTAACAATGCCGTTATCTTCTTGATCGCCTATCTTCTTTGTGCCTATGGTGGCGGGAATATCTTGAACCCCACACTTATCAAGGAGCTGAATCCCGAAGAGAATGCCGGGACGGCGGTGGGGATATATAACGGCGCCATGTATTCATCGGTGGCCATAGTCGGCAACCTTGCCGGAATGATAATGGACCTGTACAGCGAATCGGCGACCATTACCCCGGAAGCCATTATATACCCCGCCAACGCCTACACAACCATTTTTGCAGGCTGTCTGCTGATCGCAATAATTTCCTTATTGGGCGCCATGAAGATCCGTGAGCCCGCCCTCGGACGGGAATAAAGCTGAAACATATGGTTACTGCCCATACAACA
>JAGYMJ010000354.1 GCA_018400625.1 Planctomycetota bacterium | reverse complement strand
TGAATGTGCGTTGTGCAAAAATAGTGTCCCACCGGAACAAGTCCGGTGGTAACTGACGCGGGTTGATGAATGTGCGTTGTGCAAAAATAGTGTAACAAGTCCGGTGGTAAAAGAGGACGTTTACTGGATACTTACCGTTATAAATACAAAGCACCAAATTCTCAATTAATTCCCATGTTTAAAATCTTAAATTTCAAAGGTTATTCATCGTGAAATACTGCATGATAATCCCCGATGGAGCAGCGGACCACCCTCTGCATGAACTCGGCGGCAGGACCCCTTTAAGAGCGGCGGAGACCCCCAATATGGACAAGGCGTCCCGCAACGGCCTGCTGGGCCTTGTATCCACCGTACCGTCAAGAATGGAACCCGGGAGTGACGTAGCGATTATGAACCTGCTGGGGTATGATCCACTAAACTACTACACCGGCAGGGCTCCGCTGGAGGCGGCGGACATGGATATAATACTGGAAGAGGGGGAATGGGCCCTGCGATGTAATTTAACAACCGTAAAAAAAAACAGGTTGGAGGATTTTTCGGCAGGTCATATTTCCACCAAAGAAGCGAAAAAGCTTCTTAAGGCACTCAACGAACAGCTCGGCGCAGACCACAACATTGAGTTCAGAACGGGAACGGGCTACAGGCATTTACTGCTTTGCGGCACTCACCCGCACTGGGATTTTTCCACGAACCCACCTCATCAGGTTACCGGCCGACCGCTTCCAGACATTTTCCCCACGGGTGAAGGCGCAAAAGATTTAATAGAAATCATGAAAGAATCGCGCACTGTGCTGGAGAATCATAAAGTCAACAAGAAAAGAGTGAAAAGGGGACTCTCGCCGGCCAATATGATCTGGCTGTGGGGGCAGGGACATGCCCCAAGTTTCGAGCCTTTTATTGACAAATTCGGTGTAAAAGGAGCAGTCATCAGTGCAGTTAATCTCGTGAGGGGCATCGGCAAACTGGTGGGCTGGGACATCATTAATGTGCCGAATATAACGGGCTATCTTGATACCGACTATGAAGCAAAAGGCACCTATGCGATCAAGAATTTTAATTCTTACGACATTGTAACCGTCCATATAGAAGCGCCGGATGAAGCCTCGCATGAAGGCGATTGGAAGGCCAAAACAGACGCTATTGAAAAAATTGACGCGCAGATAGTGGGGCCGATTATGGAATATAGAGAACAACACGAAGACTTCAGGCTGTTGATTGTGCCTGATCACCTGACTTCGACGAAAAGCAGACATCACGAGCGCGGGAAAGTACCCGCGGCCATTTGGGGGGCGGGAATAAAAGCCGCCTCAGGGCTGGCTTTTAGCGAGGCCAAGGCTCAGGACACCGATATTGTCTGGGATAATGGTCATGAATTAATGCCTTCGTTCTTGAAATAACAGATAAAAAGGAATCTTTATGAAAGAAAAAAATGCTAAGAATGTTGCTGATCTGGTCGGTGGACACGTCGTCGGTGATCCGCAAGCTTCAATTACTGGTATTAACACGCTCAGGGGGGCCGGCGGCTCTGATATTGCGGTATTGAAAGAGGACAAGTATTCTGAAGAGGCCGCCCAAAGCAATGCTGCCGTTTTAATTGCACAAAAGGAGGTTGAGGGTTTTAAGGGTACGTATATAATCGTCGAAGATGCCGAGGCGGCTCTTGCCGAATTACTGCGTCTGTTTTACGAAGAAACTCATCAAAAGCCGGAAGGCATCAGCGAGAAGGCGGAGATCAGCCATGATGCGGTAGTTGGTAGAAACACGGCCATAGGCAGCGGTTCCATAATTTGTCAAGGGGCCACGATAGGTGAAGGTTGTGTCATTTATCCGATGGTTTATATCGGCAAAAATGTCCGTTTAGGCGACAATACAAGCGTTTACCCGCATGTGACAATCATGGAAGGGGTGGAGATCGGGCACGATTGCAGCATAAAATCCAATACTGTCATCGGCGACCAGGGTTTTGGTTTCATACAACGGGAAGGGGCCCGCCTCCACCGCCGTTTGCATCATATCGGCGGCGTGAAGGTCGGCAACGATGTCGAGATTGGCAGTCAATGCGCGATCGATCGCGGCATGCTGGACGACACGGTTATTGGCGATGGCTGCAAGATCGACAAGCACTGCATGATAGCACACAACTGCAAAATCGGTAAAGATTGCATTTTCGCCGGTTATGCCCGCATGGCGGGCAGTGTGGAGATCGGAGAGAGGGTGACTTTGGCCGCGGATGTCAGGATCAGAGACCACAAAAAAATTGGAGATAATGCCGTGGTTGCCGCCGGAACCGGCGTGACCCGAGATATAGAACCCGGAGAACAGGTTTGGGGGCTGCCTCCCCGCTCTATAAGCGCCCAAACCAGGATTTATGCCTGTGAAGGCCGGCTGCCGGAATTATTCAAACGGGTCAGGAAAATGGAAAAGAAACTTGAATCCGGATGATTTTCCATGAACTGGAAACGGCACAGGGTTTTTTAGTATTATAAAGGTAGTTACCCGGAGGTTATTTGACGCATGTGATGAATAGTTCTTTTCGGTAAGACTGGTTGGTAAGTCCTCAGTGAACCCCGTAACATCACCACCGTGCCCTGTGCCGG
>JAGYMJ010000353.1 GCA_018400625.1 Planctomycetota bacterium | reverse complement strand
GTCGCACGCAGACAGGCACAGGGCACGGTGGTGATCAAGTGAGACGGGGTTGAATGAATATTTATCCTAAGTGCTGAGTTTACGTTTCTTTTTTTTGATAGGAGATAGGAGAATGGGCGAGTATGTTAAGGAAATCAACGATACGGAATTTGAAAAGGAAGTTTTGAAATCTGAACAACCGGTGCTGGTCGATTTATGGGCCCCCTGGTGCGGTCCGTGTAAGATGGTCACTCCAATTATTGAAGACCTGGCGGCTGATTACAGTGGGGATGTCGCTTTTTACAAAATAAATATCGATGATAATCCCGGGACCGCAGGCGATTATGGGGTCACATCCATCCCGACAATCCTTTTTTTCAAGGATGGTGAGGAACTGTCTGATAAACGCATGATAGGTGCTCAGTCGAAGGATGCCTATCAGGAAGTACTGGATGATCTCGTTTGAGCTATTCGACATAAAAAGCATAAAGACACGAACGATCGGCCCCCCAGGTGCTGTCGAGTGTGAAGCGGATTTTCGTTAATTTTTTCTGAACGCGGGCGCGGTACAGGCGTTGGCAGTTGTTTTCCACCTTTTTTAGCCGATGCCACTCCCCCGAGATGAGCCCGTCAATATGGAAACCTTTCGGTATCACTTCGGGTGGTGCGGTGAGCTGTTCCCCCTCATAAAGGCGGCTCAAAGCGACGTCCTTGTCAAGTCCGCTGTCCATGATCAGACTGAGTTCTCTGATCATGGTCGGTTGATCAAAATCATATTCAATCCAGTCGCCGCTTCCGCACGGCCAACGGTGCGTATCTTCTTCCACCGGCCGGTTCGTACCGTCGCGCACGGGTTCGGGGTCGTTGACGGAAGCCCGCAGTTGAGCATTCACAGTGAGCGGGGAAAAGGACTGCGGGACCCACGGCAAGTAGGCGTCGTCTTTCAGCAGGGTTTGTTGCAGGAGATCGATATGGGAGGCGACCTGGGGCGGGTTGATATTTTTTTTAATGGCCAGCGCCGCTGCCGTTCCAAGCGCCTGCCCCATCACACTGCATGTGCCCATGACCCGTGTCGAACTCATGGCCGCATGCGTGCAGCTTGCGTTGCGTCCTGCGAACATCAGGTTCTCGATATTCCGGGAATACAGGCAACCGTAGGGAATGCCATAAGGTGAGGGGGATTTATGGAAGATGGTGGGCGGCGCATTGAGCTTGACCGCGTTGAAACCGGCCGGATGGTGATCATCCATTGTCCAGCCGCCGTAAGCGACAATATCCTCGAACTTCCCTTCCGATTCGATATCATTTTGTGTGAGGACATGCGCTCCCATGAATCGACGGCTCTCCCGCTTTGCCGGCAGGAACTGTATCCATTCAATCGCCCAGTTGCGGGCTTTCTTGCTGCAGAGAGGACACCGGTTCTTGATATGATCCCAGAGTCCGTGAACGATTTTGAGCAGTTCATCGCGCATCAATTCGGTGTCATGTATGCTGTCGTGCTCGCCGCCTAATTCCACCCACCAGTATCCCATTTTCCACCATTTGTGACCTTGAGCGCCCTGAGGCAGTTCATCACAGGATTCGTAGGTAAGGGCCCAGTAAGGGGGTTCAAAAATTTGGGGCGAGTCATATTCACGCGACTGAAAAAGGCAGGTCATGCCCATTGTTTTTTTATCCGCCTTTTCCGGGGCTATGGATTCCCCGTATTCATCCCTCGCTTCCCGACCGATCCGGCACTCCGCACCGGTAAGTGGAGCGAGGATGCCGTCGCCTGAGCAGTCCGCGAAGATATCGGCATGCACGGTATGGAAAATCTGGGTGGTGAGCTGCCAGCCTTTCACCGAATCGATGACGTTCCCATTCATCTTGGCGTCCAGACAGGAACAGTTAAGCAGGGGGATAATATTTTTTTCGGACAATATTTTTTCGTAGAGCAGAGTATCCCATACAGAAAAATTACGGTTAGGGTTCCTGTAAAGGTTGTCCAATCGAATTTCTTCAAGGGTCCCCGTCTCCCGCAGGTCCTTGAGGATATTGTGTCGGTCGGCTCCGCAGATATGCACGCGGCATTCACTCGACGCGTTACCGCCCCACACTGGTCTGTCATGCATAAGTATAACTTTTGCGCCATGACGGGCGGCGGAAAGGGCCGCACAGATGCCCGACATACCGCCTCCGACAACGCAAAGATCGACTTCGTGGTTTTCTTCTTTAAGTTTGTTCATAAATGAAAATGGGATTTATAAATGGTCGTTAATGCGCCCCGCCCGCCCCTCCCCGAAGCGCCCGGC
>JAGYMJ010000352.1 GCA_018400625.1 Planctomycetota bacterium | reverse complement strand
GGCAGGCACAGGGCACGGTGGTGATGAGGCAACGTGGTTCACTGATGACTTTCGTATTCAACAAACCCGCCGGTTACCACCGGACATGTTACGGTGGGGAAAAAGGGTTATTCTTCCAATCTCTCTTTGAGTGCTTTCTCATACCGATCGAGGTCGATAATACGGTCGGTTTTTCTGGATTCTTCGGCGGCAAATACAAGAAGATGACCTTCAAGAGAGTTCTTGATAGGCGTGAGCAGGATTGATCTGTCGTCAGTTTCTATGGCATCTAAAAAATTATCCATTATTGCCTTGTCGCCGCCGCCATGCGTTCCCGCGGCTTCAACTTTGATGCTTTCCTGGAAACGCGGCTCGAAGGAGTAGGCGATAATATCTCCACTAAGCCCGTCTAAGTCTATCTCCCCGTTAGTCATGCTTATCTTTGTCATTCTCCGTTCGACGCCATTGTGCCCGCACATCGTGAATGAGGCGTGTATCCCGTTCTCGAATTCTATCTGAACAGTCTGATTGTCCACAACATCGTTATCCGATTGGAAGACGCACCTGCCAAAACGGTTTTTCAACAATAGCCGGCGCAGTTGTTCTTTATCTTCGACTACGCCCATCTGACGAATATAGGCGGGGTCCGCGTCATCGCCGAAATACAGTTTTAACACATGATAGGGGCATTGCTTATAATGTTTGCAGCCTTCCAGGCAGTATTCAGGGGCACCTTGGGGGCAGTTTTCCTTTTTGAAGTAATGGAGCCCGCCGAACGAAGAAACCTTTGTTGCCTTACCATCGACCAGGTAGGAGAGGTAGTCCAGATCGTGGCAGGATTTAGCCAGTAACATGGGGCTAAGTTCTGAAGAATTGAAAAATCCCCTCACATATGAATGGGCCATGTGCGAGTAAGAAAGATTCTCGCTGTGCTGAATGCAGACAATGTCACCATAGCGGCCCGAATCAACCCGATCCTTTATCATTTTCCTCACAGGTGAGAGGCGCAATTGATGGCAGACAATGAGGATTTGCGGGTATTCCTGCACAGCTTCATATAAACGCATAAGATCGAGCGCATTCGTCGTGAGCGGTTTCTCAACAAGAATATGGCAGGAGTGCCGCATAGCCGAAAGGATGGGGTCTATGCGTTCATCTTCTTGCGTGGCTATTACAACGCCGTCGATGTCTTCTATCCGGGATTCAAAAAGGTCTTTGTAATGATTAAAACAGCGCGAAGGCGGAATTTTATGCGCTTCAGCGAAAGCATTTCTTTTAGAACCGTCCGGTTCGGCGACAGCGTTAAATGTAGCCCTGTGCGCCATATCAAGAGCATATTGTCCAAAAATCCCCCGCCCGCGGTTCCCGGCCCCGATTAAGGCAAGATGTACTGGTTTGGTGATGGGAAAATCTCCTATAATGAAAAAAATTGGGGAAAATATATGTTTTTTTTGTCATTATTCCGTGAACCCCGTATCACTTGATCACCACCGTGCCCTGTTCCGGTGGGATGATGATTAGTAGATATTCAGTGAAAC
>JAGYMJ010000351.1 GCA_018400625.1 Planctomycetota bacterium | reverse complement strand
ATATCGGCGATATTGTTGATGAACCATGGGTCGATGCTGCTGAGTTTGTGTATCTCATCGATGCTCATTCCGGCTTTCAGCCCGGCTTTCACGTAAAAAAGGCGTTTCGTATTGGGTCTTCGCAGTTCATCAACGATACGTTCGGTATCTAACTCCTGTTCACTGTAAAGGTCCAAACCTGTAAAGCCGGTCTCGAGCCCACGCAAACCTTTCTGAAGGGATTCTTTGAATGTACGGCCGATGGCCATCGTCTCTCCCACGGATTTCATCGATACATTCAAAGTATCATCGGTGTCGGCGAATTTTTCGAAAGTGAACCGGGGGATTTTCGTTACACAATAATCGATAGACGGCTCAAAGCAAGCCGGCGTCTGACGGGTGATATCGTTGGGGATCTCATCCAGGGTGTAGCCCAAAGCGAGTTTAGCGGCGAACTTCGCGATAGGAAAACCTGTGGCTTTGCTGGCCAGAGCTGAAGAACGGGACACTCTCGGGTTCATTTCAATGGCGACTATACGCCCGGTCTCCGGGCAGACGGCGAACTGTATATTGGAGCCGCCGGTTTCGACCCCCACCCTGCGGATGATTTTAAGCGATGCATCTCGCATCTGCTGATACTGCGCATCGGTTAAAGTTTGCGCCGGGGCCACAGTTGTTGAATCACCTGTGTGCACACCCATGGGATCGAGGTTCTCGATCGAACAGATAATGACGACATTGTCTTTTTTGTCGCGCATCACTTCCAGCTCATATTCTTTCCAGCCGAGGATTGATTCCTCGACCAGGACTTCATTGATGATGCTCAGTTCGAGCGCAAGAGCGGCGGACTCTCTGAACTCTTCCAGGTTATAGGCCACGGAGGCGCCGGTGCCGCCGAGCGTAAAACTGGGGCGCAGAAGTACGGGGAAACCGAACTTTTTCGCCGTTGCTTCCGCATCCTCGAGTGATTTCACCGCGCGGCTGAGCGGTATATCAATGCCGATCTCCTGCAGGGCGGTTCGGAACAGGTCTCTATCCTCCGCGCACTGGATGGCGTCATAATCGGCTCCTATCATATCGACTGAATATTTATCGAGCAAGCCGTCTTCCCATGCCTGAACGGCCACATTGAGTGCTGTTTGACCGCCGAGGGTGGCCAGCATGGCGTCCGGGCGTTCACGCCTGAACACTTTTTCCAATACATCAACGGTGATAGGCTCGACATAAGTCTTATCGGCCATCACGGGATCGGTCATGATGGTCGCCGGGTTGGAGTTCAACAGAACAACTTCATAGCCCTCTTCCCGAATAGCTTTACATGCTTGGGTACCGGAATAATCGAATTCACAGGCTTGTCCTATCACGATGGGGCCGGAGCCCAGGATCAGTATCTTTTTTATGTCGTTTCTTTTAGGCATTGTCAATTTTTTAATTATGTTGTGTTCGGATTCTTGCAATATCGACAGAAGTTTTTAAGTAAACTTTCGCCCTGATTACTGCTTTTTTCCGGATGGAACTGCAGGCCGAATATGTTCTCGGCCTGGACACATGAGGTGAATTTCCTCCCATATTCGGTTTCACCCAACACGACCGATTCGTCGGCCGGTTCGGTAAGGAAGGAATGGGCAAAATAAAAAAACTCTCCATCCTTTATGTCGTCAAAAAGAATGGATTTTTTCTTGCGTATCACCTGATTCCACCCCATGTGGGGGATTTTGATACCCGGTTCAAAACGCTTCACCTTACCCGCAATAAGGTTGAGGCCTTCATTAAGCCCGTATTCTTCACTTTCAGAAAACAGGAGCTGATGTCCAACACATATGCCCAGCAGCGGCTTGCCGGCCCGGGCCATATCTGTAATGGGTTGGACCAGTTTACGCTTGCGGAGCTCTTCCATGGCCAGAGAAAAAGCTCCTACGCCGGGGAGTATGATGCCCTCCGATGCATGGAGTTGAGAAACATCGGAGGTCAGCATCGCATCGGCTCCGATCCTTTGCATAGCGAATTTAACGCTTCGTATATTACCCACTTTGTAATCGACGATAGATATCATGGTTTATCGGCCATCATTTCTCGGAACGCATTGAACAGTTGCTGGGCATCATGGGGACCCGGGGAGGCTTCCGGGTGGTGCTGAACACACATCAAGGGCAGTTCCTTGTGTCTGAACCCTTCGATGGTGTTGTCATTCAGATTCATATGAGTCACTTCGATATCGTCTTCGGGCAGGGTATCAATATCCACACAGAAACCGTGATTCTGACAGGTAATATTTATCTTGCCGGTTCTCAAATTCTTGACCGGGTGGTTGGAACCCCGGTGCCCGAATTTCAGCTTGTATGTACTGGCGCCCAGCGCCAGTGCGAGAAGCTGCTGCCCGAGGCATATGCCGAAGATCGGTTTTTTGCCGAGAAGTTTTTTGATCTCATCCACGGCGTATTGAACGGCCGAAGGATCACCGGGGCCGTTGGAGAGCATTATACCGTCCGGATTCATTTCAAGCACTTCTTCCGCTTTCGTCGAAGCGGGTACTATTCTCACTTTGCATCCGACGGCCCTGAGGCACCGGGCGATATTGAACTTGACCCCGTAATCGTAGAGCACAACGCGCACGCCTGCGCCCTGGGCCTGCCAGTCGCATTCAAAGTCATAGATTTTTTCACAGGTCACCTCGCTGACAAGGTCGCGTCCGGCGAGCGGCATTGAAGCTTTGGCTCTTTCAATCAACTGATCGCTCTCGAAATCGCCGGCGGCGATCGCGGCACGCATCGCGCCCGCCCGGCGGATATGCCTGGTCAGCGCCCGGGTATCTATCTCGCTCAGTGCGATGATGCCGTTTTGGGCGAGATAACGGCCGAGAGAACCCAGGGATTCATGATTGGAAGGGTAA
>JAGYMJ010000350.1 GCA_018400625.1 Planctomycetota bacterium | reverse complement strand
GATCACCACCGTGCTCTGTGCCGGTGGGGGAACAATGTGGTTCACTGAAGACTTACAACAAAAGAGTATTTACAAGTTAAGAAACATCCAACATAACTTGACTCATTCAGCTTTTGGCCGTACCCGCGCCGTATGCTTTATAGAGGATACATTCCTTACAGCCATTATCGCTGAGGCAGCAGTCATTATAGAGCTGCTGGAGTCCCTGCTGTCTTCTCAAAGAATTGGATGTGTTTTTCGGGTTCAGGTCGTCGGGAAAAAGAACACTGTGCATGCGTTTAAGAATTCGGTTTTCGGGTCCGGCCGGCAGCCGGGACCAGACTTTGAATACCCGGGCTTCAATTTTGTCATCATTTTCATTACGTGCATACCCCAGCAGCGTGGGGAGAAAGACATTCGTCAAGATATCTTTAGCCCTTTGGCTGCCGACCAGCGCCGAGGGTTTGGCGGCCGGGTTCGAATGGAAATTGAAGCGTCGTGCCCAAAATTCATGGTGAATATCGGTCAAATTTGAAGTCAGTTCGTCCCGGATTATTGTATCGAGACGTCTTCGGCCCGGGGCGGCGGGCGTTTGCAGTGCCAGGAGCAAGCGTCTGAACAGGCCTTGATGCAAGTAATTCCCATAAAGGCCGGCCAATGCAGCTATGCGCCTGACGGGATGATTAGCGGGTCGGTTGCCGGCAAAATTCCAATGGGAGGTCGTCATGGGCGAATTTCTCATATCAGCGGGGAAACCTTCCCATCTGTTTCGGAGTTCAGCCAAGCGTTTATGGCTTGCAGCGTCCAGGTTAATGCCATTGAGGTCTTGCAGCAGGCCGCTGATCCCCATGAAGCCGGCTTCCAGCATTTTAGCCTTTTCCGCATTGGTTATATCTTCCGGGATTATTTCTCGGAGCCGATGGAGTGGAAGGCATCTTGTTATCTGCAGGAAAGGCAGCCGGTTGTTCTTGTAACCGAGGGCTTCCGCGATATTTTCATAAAGCACTTCTTCAATGGGTTGATTATTCATGGACTCCGCAAAATGCGATGCTTTACTCTGCAGCCTGTGGTCACCGGCGCCGTCCAGGAAGACACCGAGACGGCTTTCCGTCAGGATTTTATCTCTCATCGCGGTAGTACAAAACTTTTCCGGTGCTGCGTTTTCGGTTGGTTCATTACCGTTTTTTTCGCCCTCCATATCCACGATTTCAGTCAATTCTGCAATTTCTTCATCGATATAATTGCAGAGGGTGAGCTGCGGAATT
Source organism: Planctomycetota bacterium (assembly GCA_018400625.1). GTDB lineage: Bacteria > Planctomycetota > Brocadiia > SM23-32 > SM23-32 > PUMZ01. The sequence goes on along the minus strand of JAGYMJ010000350.1, from coordinate 497 downwards.
TTCTGGCCGTTTTCTTTGACAATTTTTCGTTCAACGTTGTTTTTCCACATCACAACATGCAGCACGACATTGTTATATTCGCACTGGCGGTGATGACCATGTGACCACCAGCCGTTGGATGATGTATGGACTTCCACATCCCCGATAACATGCCCGGCATCTTCCATGAGCAATTCGGCACGAATGAAATCCGGGCCGCTTTCAACGTTCCACCATCCGGGTGAGAGGATCTCGATTCGGTTCCCGTCGTCGGTTTTCAGTTCTTCCTGGTCGAAGTGGCTGCCGAACCACAGGCAGCGTACGATTTCTTCACGTATGGACGCATTTTCTCCGCTGTAGTCCGGGATAGTTTCCCGTGTATTGTGTCCGTTCCGGGCACGCAGTTCTGTATAACTGTTAAGAAACTCTTGTTTCATAGGATATTAGAGAACGAAAAAAAATGAAGATTTATGATAAATATTCAGTAAAGTGCGCAGTTTTATCACCACCGTGCCCTG
>JAGYMJ010000349.1 GCA_018400625.1 Planctomycetota bacterium | reverse complement strand
CGGAAAGGAGGTGATTAAGATGCCAAATAAGGATGGAACTGGACCAAAAGGTCAGGGACTGAAAGACGGTCACGGCAAAGGGAAGGGCCAGGGCAAGTGTAATAGCACTGGTCAAGGCCCGACGTCTGGGGGGAAAAAAGGAATTAAGGAACAAGCCAGCAAATAACCCGGATGTAAGAACGAGAATTAAGAGAATGCCGATAATCGTATGATTTACGAGGCATCCTCCCGACGGGTCATATGCGGCGACCACCGGTGGCATATGACCCTTTCCTAGGACCATCCAGTTGAGTCCCAATCAGTATACAACCCATTTTTTATACAACCCATTTTTTGCACGGGAAATTCACTGCAACTCTTATTAAAGAAGGCCACCATAAAAAAAATTCCATGGTATGCGCTTTCAAAACGTACTGGAGGAAAACAATGTCCCAATACAACCTGAACCGCATTTTTAGACCGCGACATGTTGCGGTGGTAGGCGCCAGTGAAAAAACGGGCTCCATCGGTAACGCGCTGATGAAAAATCTTGTTGACGGCCGGTTTTCCGGAACCGTGCTGCCGGTTAATCCCAAGTATAAAAGTATCCACGGACATGCATGCAACAAATCGGTTCTGGCTCTGGAGTCAGGTGTGGATCTGGCGGTTATTGCCACGCCCATGCATGGCGTACCCGATATTATCAACGAATGCGTCGAAAAAAAAGTCGGCGGCGCCGTCATCATTTCAGCGGGAGGCAAGGAGATCGGTGCGCAGGGCCGGGAGATAGAGGAAAAGATTCAGGGTATTGCTCATAACGGAGGGCTTCGTATTGTGGGACCGAACTGCATGGGCATTATTCGTCCCGGGGTGAACCTCAACGCCAGCTTTGCCCCGGAGATGCCAAAGGCAGGAAATCTTGCCTTTGTGTCCCAGAGCGGCGCTATCTGCACTGCGATTCTGGATCTGGCCCTGAAGGAACGCATCGGCTTCAGCCATTTTGTCAGCATCGGCTCCATGCTGGATGTCGATTTCGGAGACATGATCGATTTTTTAGGCAATGATTCTTCGGCCAAAAGCATTCTATTGTACATCGAAAGCCTGACCAATTTTCGAAAATTCATGAGTGCCGCACGGTCCGTGTCCCGCATAAAACCCATCATCGTTCTCAAATCCGGCAGAAGTCCGGCCGGTGCAAAGGCAGCCGCCTCCCACACGGGCGCCATGGCTGGAGAAGATGCGGTCTATGACGCGGCCTTCAAGCGCGCCGGCATCGTACGAGTGGACACCATCGAAGAACTTTTCGACTGCGCGGAGCTGATGGCCAAGCAGCCCCGGCCGCATGGTCACCGGTTGGCGATCCTCACCAATGGGGGGGGACCTGGTGTGATGGCCGTTGACACCCTTGCCAGGCATGGTCAGGAGCCCGCGCCCCTTGACCCGGAAACATTGCAGGCCTTTGATGCCTTGCTGCCGGAATTCTGGAGCCGGGGCAACCCCATCGACATCCTCGGCGATGCCTCCGCAGAACGGTTCGACCGCTCCCTTTCGATCTGCTTCAACTCGAAAAACCTGGACGGCGTGCTTGTCATTCTTGCCCCCCAGGCCCTTACCGACCCCCTTTCCGTAGCCAAGACGCTGGCTGCCGCAATCCAGAAACGCCGGTTCCCAGTGTTTGCCTGCTGGATGGGCGGCAAACGCATTGCCGCTGCTGTGGACGTATTGAATACCGCAGGAATTCCAACCTATGACACGCCGGAACGGGCGGTCCGGGCTTTTCTGTATATGGTCTCATATGCCAGGAATCACGAAATGCTGTTGGAAGTTCCAGCGAAAATTGCCGGAGACATGGCGTTTGATCAGAAAAAGGCTGGCTCCTTGATCGATGGTGCGCCGAATCAGGGATTCATGTCGGAACTGGATGCCAATAAAATTCTCACAGCCTACGGCCTGCCCATGATTCGCACAGAAACTGCAAAAACAGAAGCCCAGGCCACGCAGATCGCCCGGGACCTGGGATACCCGGTGGTCATGAAACTTCACTCACCGGACATCACCCATAAAACCAATGCCGGCGGCGTTTGTCTTGATTTACGTGGCGATGAAGATGTGGGTTCGGCCTTTTCCCAAATACTGTCGTCTGCCCGGCAATACAACGCCGATGCCCGGATTGAGGGTGTGATCCTTCAGCCCTATTTTTCGAAGCCGGATTATGAAATTCTGCTGGGTGCCAAGCGCGATCCCAATTTCGGCCCTGTCATTCTTTTCGGCATGGGGGGCATTTACACGGAAGTGTTGAACGACCGGTCCCTGGGGCTCCCCCCCATGAACCGATTGCTGGCCCAAAGAATGATGCAGGACACCAAGGCTTATTCCCTGTTGAAAGGTTACCGCAACCGACCCGCAGCAGACATTGAGCGCCTTGAAGAAATGATCATCAGGCTCTCGCAACTGTTGATCGATTTTCCCGACATCGCTGAACTGGACATGAATCCCGTTCTGATCAAGAATGGTAAACCTGTGGCGGTGGATGCCCGTATCCTGGTTTCACCGCTTGCCGCACCTTCCTCTCTGCATCTGGTGATCGGCCCTTATCCGGAGGAGGATGAATCCCATATGATCGACGTCGACGGGCACCGCATTTTTGTCCGGCCCGTCAAGCCCGAGGACGCACCCCTTTTCACGGCATTTTTCAAAACGCTTTCACCCACAACGATTTACTATCGTTTTTTCGGCGCTTTAAAAAAGCTGAATCCCGAAATGCTGGCGCGGTTCACCCAGATCGATTACGACCGGGAAATTGCGCTGGTGGCGATGGATGAGGAATCAAAAATTGACAACATGCTGGGGGTCGCCCGAATTATCGGTGATGCAGATGGCAAAACAGGTGAATTCGCTGTTCTGGTGGGTGATGCCTGGCATGGCAAGGGCATCGGAAGCAATCTATTGGAAAAATGTCTTTCAATCGCCGAAAAGCAGGGCTTTGAATCGGTGCACGGTATAGTCTTGAATGAGAATCGGAACATGCTCTCCCTGGGAAAGAAGCTGGGGTTTAAGAAGAAAAGAGAGCCCGGTTCCGGAGACAATGAACTGGTGATCCATTTCAAAGGCAGCAGGACATGAGGCTCCTAATCATAATAAAAATTCA
>JAGYMJ010000348.1 GCA_018400625.1 Planctomycetota bacterium | reverse complement strand
GCCGGGCGCTTCCGGGGTGGGGCGGGCAGGGAGAATTAACGACGGTCCATGTGTTCGAGACTGAGCACTTGATCTTCATTCCACCGGCACAAGGCACGGTAGGGATGCTACGTGGTTCACTACGGACTTACACTTTAGGGTTTGATCGCTTCACAACCGTTCATATACGGTTGGAGAACTTCCGGGATGCGGATAGAGCCGTCTGCTTGCTGATAATTTTCCATTATAGCGATCATCACTCGCGGCAGAGCCAGTCCGGAACCGTTGAGGGTGTGCAGATATTCGGGTTTTTCCTGCGGCGCCGGGCGGTACCTTATTCGGGCTCTGCGCGCCTGAAAATCCTTAAAATTACTGCACGAACTCACTTCAAGCCATTCCCGGCAACCGGCTCCCCAGAGTTCAATATCGTATTTCTTTGCAGCGACAAAGCTCAGATCCCCCGTACACATCTGCGTGATTCTGTAAGGCAGTCTGAGCCTTCTGCAAACTTCCTCGGCATCGTCAAGCAGTTTTTCGAGTTCCTGGTTGGAGTCCTCGGGTTTTACATATTTCATTAACTCGACCTTATCGAATTGATGGCCGCGCTTAATCCCTCGCACATCGGTTCCCGCTTTCATCTTTTCGCGCCGGAAACAGGGCGTGTATGCGGTATAACACAACGGAAGTACATGTGCTTCAAGGATCTCTTCCCTGTGCAGATTGGTCAGCGGCACCTCAGCGGTCGGTATAAGCCACAGGTCTTCTTCGGCATCCCTGTAGAGGTTTTTTGCAAATTTAGGCAGGTTACCGGTGCCGTAGAGGCATTTCTCTTGTACAATCGCGGGCGGATAGGCCTCGGTATAGCCGTGCTCAATTGTATGGAGGTCAAGCATCCAAGTGATCAAGGCACGCTGCAGCCTGGCGCCTTGCTGCATGAGCACATAGAAACGGGAACCGCTCATTTTGGCTCCCCGTTCAAAATCTATAATACCCAGATTTTCTGCGATTTCCCAGTGCGGTTGGGGATCAAACCCGAACTCAGGTATTTCGCCCTCTTGCCGGATGACGACGTTTTCCTCTTCTCCTTCTCCCAGCGGGACGTCAGGATCGGGGATATTGGGGATGTTAAGTAAGAGGGTATTCAGTTCTTCATAGATTTCATCGGCATTGCTTTCAAGGTCATCGATTTTGTCGCCAAGTTGCCGCAAGTCATTTATGAGTGTCTGCCGGATATCATCCGGTGCGCTTTTCACTTTTTTGGATTCTCTATTTCGCCTTGCTTTTAGCCGTTCCACCTCGCTGTTGATCTCACGCCATTTTTCATCACATTTTTTAGCACGTTCTATAAGCTCGGGATCGGCTCCAACTTTATTCATCCCTTCTTTGACGAAGTCGGTTTTTTCACGAATCAGGTCTATATCTAACATTTATTTGTGTTTTGGACTTTAGGGATTATTAAATCAAGAACATACAAATATTATGAGTGAGCGGCCGCCGGTTCAGGTTCTTTATCTTCTTCACCTTCTCCATTTTCTTCCTGGCTGAACCGCAGTTTATCCTTGCCGTCGGCTTCGACGACGACTCTGCCGGATTGAATATTGCCCCTTAACAGTTCTTCACTGAGCGGGTCTTCCAGCAGATTTTCAATTGCTCTGCGCAATGGCCGGGCACCGAAGTCGGGATTATATCCTTTTTCTATAAGCACTTCGAGAGCGGAATTTTTGACGACCATTTCAATATCACGCCCTTCAAGCCTGCCCATAACCTTATCCAGTTCCAACTTGACAATCTTCTGCAGATCTTTCCTGTTCAAGGTCTTGAACACTATCGTATCATCAAGGCGATTCAAGAATTCGGGGCGGAAGTGCTGTTGAATTTCCTGCATAACTTGCTTTTTAGTCACGTCGTAAGAGGCTTCTTCATTTTGTTTGCGGAACCCGAGTCCTACGCTGCTGCGTATAATATCCGATCCAATATTGGAGGTCATAATAAGCACAACGTTACGGAAATCGATGTGGCGTCCGAAGTTGTCGGTAAGATGTCCCTCTTCCATGATCTGGAGCAGCATATTGAAAACCTCACTGTGGGCTTTTTCGATTTCATCGAGCAGCACCACGGCATAGGGCCTTCGGCGGACTTGTTCGGTAAGCTGCCCGCCCTCATCGTAGCCCACATAGCCTGGAGGGGCTCCTACCAGTCGTGACACGCTATGTTTTTCCATGTATTCGGACATATCCAACTGGAACAACGCATCGGAATCACCAAACATGAACTGGGCGACGGACCTGGCCAGCAGCGTTTTGCCCACACCGGTGGGGCCTGCAAACAGCAAGGAAGCAACCGGTCTGTTGGGGTCTTTCATACCCGATCGGCTTCTCCGCACGGCCTGACTGATCGTTTGTACAGCTTCATGCTGGCTTATAACGCCTTTATGGATTTCTTCTTCCATATTCAGCAGTCGTTCCGCTTCGGCCTTTTCAAGTCTGGTGAGCGGCACGCCGGTCATCCGAGACACAACTTCGGAGATGACATCTTCATCGACGACACCCTGGATGCCGTCGAACGTTTGTTCATCCTTCAATCTTTCCTTTTCATCCTTGAGTTCATCTCTTTTATTACGCAGGGAGACGGCTTTCTCAAAGTCCTGGTCTTGAACCGCCTTATCGAGGTCATTGGTGACGTTTTCTAAATCTTCATTTATCTGATGCATTTTCGGGGGGGATTTCGTTGCGCGCAGGCGAACGAGAGCACCGGCTTCATCGACGACATCGATGGACTTGTCCGGCTGGAATCTGCCCGTAACATACCTTCCCGCCAGATCGGTTGCCGATTCTATCGCACTATCGGTTATTTGCACCATATGATGCGATTCATAACATTCCCTGAGCCCCATCAATATGGCCATCGTTTCGTCCCGTGAAGGCGGATTGACAACGATGGGCTGGAACCGACGCTCAAGAGCGCCGTCTTTTTCGACATATTTTCTGTATTCATCGGGAGTGGTGGCGCCGATGCACTGCATCTCGCCGCGGGCAAGGGGCGGTTTCAGGACATTAGAGGCATCAATAGCACCCTCAGCCCCTCCGGCGCCGACCATGGTATGCAATTCATCGATAAATAAGATGATGTTTCCGGCGCGTTTCACCTCCTGCATCAGGGCTTTGATGCGCTCTTCAAACTGACCGCGGTACTTGGTACCGGCCACCATCATTGCCAGGTCTAAAGCAATGATGCGGCTGTCATGCAATAAGCTCGGCACATTATGAGAAACAATCTGGAGCGCAAGCCCTTCAACTATAGCAGTCTTCCCGACCCCGGCCTCTCCAAGCAGAACAGGGTTATTTTTTTTACGCCGGCAAAGCACCTGAATAATGCGTTCTATTTCGGTCGCACGCCCCACAACAGGATCCAGTTCACCTTTTCTGGCCTGTTCGGTCAGGTCAAAGCCGAAACTATCCAACGCGGGGGTTTTACTTTTACCTTTGCTGGCATGTCGGCCGGAATGATTTTCAAGCTCTTCTTCGTCGGGCTCCGGCCCCAGCAAATCCATCAATTCATCATGCACATCTTCCAGTTCTATATCGAGTTCATGGAGCACTTGTGCGGCTATACCACTGCCTTCGCATAGCAGCCCCAGCAGCAGGTGCTCGGTACCGACATAATTCTGTCCCATTCCTTTCCCTTCTTCCACGGCGTATTCAATCGCCTTCTTGGCTCTCGGAGCGAACGGGAACTGTCGGCCGGTCATTATAACATCCGAGGCGTCCCTTATACGTTTTTCCACTTCCAAACGCACCCTTTTCGGGTCGGCGCCGAGCCGTTCCAGTATAGTATAAGCCATACCGGTCCCTTCACGTAATATTCCCAGCAGCAGGTGTTCGGTCCCTATATATTCATGTCCTAAACGCTGAGCTTCTTGTTTAGCGTAGCTTATGACTTTTTTAGCTTTTTCTGTAAATCTATCGTACATTTCAGGCCTCCCTGGTATTGTGTTTTTGGTTGAGTATCAGGTGTTCTCTTATGTATGAAGCGCGCATCTTGTTGCGTTCAACACGATCACTTTCCCTACCTAATATTATCTGCAAGTGAGCGGGCAATGTCAAAAGGAGAAGTTTGTCTATTTTATTTTTACTCAAATTCTCCAGCAGCCCGAGGTTGACGCCCATACGCACCTGGGAAAGCAGGCTCAGTGCTTCTTCGGATGAGATCGACACAGCGTCACATAAAAGATGAAAGGCCTTGTTAATACGTCCCGCAAGTTCTTTTTTATGCAGCGCCATTATACTTTCACGTGTATTTCTCTCCAATTCGATAATTTGCCTTGCCGCCAAATGGACTAACTCCACCACATCCTCTTCTGAAAGGCCGAGAGTCTTGTTGTTTGAGATCTGGTAGATATCGGCGGAGCCGTGGGTTCCTTCTCCGTACAAACCACGCAGAGCGAGGTCTAAATCGTCGCAAATCCGGGTTAATTTATCCATCTCACGTCGCATTATTATCGCGGGCAGATGCACCATAACGCTTGCTCGCATGCCGGTCCCGACGTTTGTAGGGCAAACCGTTAAATAACCGTAATCGGCCGAAAAAGCATAAGGAAGTTTTTCCGCAAGGACATCGTCGATCTCATGGGCTCTTTCCGATACTTCCGCTAATCTCAATCCTCCGCCGACAACCTGAATACGCAGATGGTCTTCTTCATTGACCATTATGCTTAAATCTTCTTCTTCGGAAAATGCAACTCCGCGCAGGATATTGGTTTCTGCAAAATCACGAGGGATTATATGCCTTTCCACCAAAAGCAGTAAAGTAAGAGACTCCATACCGTCCAGTTGATGATAAGTTAAGGGGGGCTGGCGGTCCAAAGCTTCGATGTTGCTGCGCACAAACCTCTCAATCCGAGCTATTTGTGGATTTTTCGCCCGGCTTAAAAAAGGGTAACCGGCAATATTCCTTGCCAATCTGACACGGCTGCTCAGTACGACATCGTTTTCCGGCCCGCCCTGCAGCCATTGTCCGAGAGTATTATTCTTTAATAATGTCTCCAACACTTGTTTGCTCCATCTGCTCAATTTTAGTTTTCAAATGCGCCGCTCTTTCAAAGTCTTCTTTTTCGACCGCTTTTTTAATCTCGCGCTGCAAAACCCGCAATCTCTGTGTGCCGCCAAAGAGGGTTTGGGCTCGGCCTTCCGGTATTTTGCCGACATGCCTGTTGGCGCCATGAATATCCTGGAAAAGGTCATCAAGCGCTTTAGAGAAAATTTCATAGTCTTTAGCGCATCCAAATTCAAAAGATTGGCGAAATTCCACATAATCAAGCCCGCACTCCGGGCATTTCCTGCGCCCCGCCTTACGCAACTCGGGCGCTAATATATCCACCAATTTAGCAAACAGTTCGGACGATGAGAGAGGAGGGGCCCCTTCCACTGCGTCGTAGCATTGCTGACATATATGTTTTTTGACAGGCTTGCCGTCAACAAAGTCCGTCATATAAATTGTCGGCTTACGTTTCCCGCATTCCTGGCATTTTTTTTCGGCTTTATCATTGCTCATAAATAGCCTCCCTCGTAATAATCTCATTACAGGATCAGCGAATTTTAATTTTCAGGCACGTATCTCGCAGCGCACTTCCCGGATTCCCAGCACGTCACCGAAGTCGCACGCAGACCGACCGGCAACTCATCCTGGATAGTTTCACATAAGTGCCGGGCGATGTTTTCCGTCGTCGGGTTGATCCGGTCAAAAGGCTCAATATCATTAAGATAGCCGTGGTCCAGACGTTCGGTGATTTCTATGCAAAGATTCTTTATCACTTTGAAATCGACCAGCATGCCCGTTTCATCGAGTTTGTTTCCACTGACCTCAACTTCCACTATGTAGTTATGGCCATGCAATTTTTCACACTTGCCCTGATACCCCCGCAGATTGTGTGCGGCCGAAAACTCCGTCTCTATGTGCAGTTGATACATCTGTCATACCCTTTTTTTGTTTTTAACTTTA
>JAGYMJ010000347.1 GCA_018400625.1 Planctomycetota bacterium | reverse complement strand
GGCACAGGGCACGGTGGTGATCAAGTGAGACGGGGTTCACTGAATATTTATCAATTATTTAAGGATTTAACGAGAACAATGATGGATAAAGAGCATATACTCTACTGTGATTGTGCCTACTACGATTTTCTCGACCCCGGGCTGAAAAGTCGTATTATCCGAGCTGTTCAGGGTTCGGAACGGGAATGGAGCCTTGTGCCGGATCTGTGCGGACTCTGTGCCGATGGTGATGAGCGGCTGATCCAATGGGCCGGGCATGAAAAACTTATCATCATCGCCTGCTGTCCGCGTGCCGTAAAGTGGCTTTTCCATGCCGGTGGGGTGGAGCTGAAAGAGCAAAAAGTCGAATTCTTCAATGCGAGAGATGAAGATGATGTTCAAAAACTCTTCGATCGGTTCAGTTCTCCAACTTCAGAAAAGGAAACTCCGGCGTGTGAAAAAAACTCCGATTGGGTCCCCTGGTTTCCTGTTATCGATTACAGTCGCTGCATAAATTGCAGTAAATGTCTGGATTTCTGTCTCTTCGGCACCTATGAACTTTCAACGGAAGGGCGGGTCGAGGTGCGGCATCCTGAGGCATGCAAGACGAATTGCCCCGCCTGCGCGCGGGTCTGTCCGCAAAGCGCCATAATCTTCCCCAAACACGATGAGCCTCCCATCAATGGCGCTGAAGTCGCGGAATCAGAGCAAAACGCTCCCGGGACCGTCCATGTCGATCATGAAGAACTTGTTAATGGAGATATTTATGAAAAACTGAGGAATCGCGGAGCGGGGAAGAGGTTTTCCCAGGATGCGCCCCCCGAGGGTAAAATCAACGAAGTCCGCAAGATTCTCGGAATACCCGAAGATGTCATGGCGGACCTGTCTCCCCAGGAGATATCGCGAATCCGAAAGAATATAAAAGGTGATAAAACGGCTCCATCCGAGCCTCAACGGGGGGACGATGACAGCCGATAAAGCCCTGAGGCCTGCTGTAGTGCTTGTCGCTGACCGCACACTGAGCGGCGATTATAAAATCCTGTTCGAAGGGATATTCGCTTCGATGCAGACCACGAAGGTGCCGCAGAGCGTGATGCGTCGATTGCTGTCTCCGCCCGCCAGTATCGACCTGACAGGCAGGGCGCACACCGCTGTGCTGGGGCTGAGGCGCGTAGAAGCGGCTCTTTTGCGTTATACATCACTTACCGAACAAGACGTTGTCTGCACCACGCCCGAGGGCTTACAGCATCTGCTTGGCCCCTGGACGGAAGCCGTACTGTTCAGTTCCAGCGATCCGCTGGGAAGGGGGATGAGCAACACGACAACCACCAGTTTTTGGGACGGTGAGCTTTACACCAGTTTCTGGTCGAGGGCGCTTTTAACCCAAATAAAAGAGGCCAAAAAGACCTTTGACTTCAAGGTTATAGCAGGCGGGCAGGGGGCCTGGCAATTGAAGGCGAACCCCCCAAAGCGGCGGGAATTGGGTATAGATGTGGTTTTTGAAGGCTATTTTGAATCCGCCGGGCCCGAACTCATGACGCGGCTTATCGACGGCGAGGAATGTGAAGATTATGAGGAAACCGGAACCTGTACCGATAAGATCGTTCCCATGCAAGGCGCTTCAACGATGGGCGTCATTGAATTGTCCCGGGGGTGCGGGAAAGGGTGCAAGTTCTGTACAATGGCCAGCAATAAAATGGAACATGTGGATCCGGACACGATAATATCCGATATGGTCTGCAACCGCGACGCCGGACGGCGATCCGTCGTCAGCAGCAGTGAGGATTTTTTCCGTTACGGCGGCAGGGGGGGGAGAGTGAATGGCGATGCGCTGCTTGAACTGCTCGCGCGCATGCGCGGGGTTGAAGGCCTGTCTTTTATGCAGATCGACCACGGCAATGTCTCTTCGGTGCTCCAGTTCAGAGACCAACAGCTTCGTGAAATCAGGGATATGTTGAGTTGGGGGAAAAAAACTGATTATCTGTGGGCAAATATGGGCGTCGAAAGTGCCAACGGCCGGCTTGTCAAAGCGAACTGTCCGGGGAAAATGGCCCCTCTTGACCCCGATGACTGGGGAGAAAACGTGCTGGAAGCGTGCGATAAAATGTTTCGATGCGGTTTTTTTCCCCTGTTCAGCATCATTTTAGGATTGCCCGGGGAAAAACCTGATGATATCCTGCTTACCCAAAGACTTGTCGAACAATTGGGAAGGAAACAGGCGGTCGTATTCCCTATCTTCTACGAGCCTCTGTTCAAAGAGGATAACAGAGAAGATAGCCGGTTTACGTTGGATAAAATGAGCGCCCTTCACCTCGATCTGTATCGGACCTGTTATGAAATGAATTTCAGGGCCGTCCCGAAGGTGTTCTGGGATAACCAGCGGGCGGGCGGCGTATCTTTTGCTAAAAGATTACTCCTCAGGATGCTGGGGAAGGGAGAAATACGCTCATGGAGAAAAGCCTTCAAAAAAATCTCCCAAGGGATGCGGTAAGTAAGTCCTCAGTGAACCCCGTAACATCACCACCGTGCCCTGTGCCTGTCT
>JAGYMJ010000346.1 GCA_018400625.1 Planctomycetota bacterium | reverse complement strand
CCTGGGCAGAAACGCGGCGGGCGAGGCCGGGGGTTGTCAATGTTATTGTCGTGCATAAATACTCCTCCACCGGGACAAGCCCGGGGGTAGGAACCACCAATCAACGTGGTTCACTGAGGACTTTAAGGTTGTTCTTTGTCAAAGCAAAAACGGGAGAAAGAGAAGGCAGATATTCACTGAAATGAAAGGGCTTATCTTCCACCTATAACCACATTTCTGATGCGGCAATGCGGCCCCCCGTCTCCGACTCTCAACGGGGATTGACCGCCTTTCCCACATCCACCCAGGCCTCCAAAGAGTTTAAAATCGTTGCCGACAGCATCGATATTGGCCAGCGTTTTAAAAACATTACCGGTGAGGACCACATCGCGAACTTTATCGGCAATTTTGCCATTTTCTATCTTCCATGCCTCTTCAGAACTAAAAGTAAACATTTCCATATTCGTCTGCCCCCCCAACATACCTGCGGCATAGATACCGTCTTGGGTATCCTGGATCATCTCTTCACAATCCCACTCACCCGGCTCTAAATAAGTATTCGTCATTCGCACGATCGGCGGGCAGCTTGACGAGATAGCTCGCGCATTCCCGGTGGGTTTTTCGTCCATTTTAGCGGCGGTTTCACGATTATGAAGCCTGCCGACCAGAACACCGTTTTCGATGAGCGGGGTATGCCCTGAGGGAACGCCTTCGTCATCAAAGGCTATATGGCCGGCTTCACCTTTAATCGAACCGTTATCGGTAATGTTCAAAAAATCATCTCCAAAACGCTTCCCGGGCCGCATCATCGCACGCAGTTTAGGGTTTTCATAAATGTGGTCGGCCTCGCTCAGGTGGCCAAAGGCTTCATGGACGAAGACTCCACAGAGTTTGGGGTCAAGGATAACATCATAGACACCGGCATCAACCGGTTTGGCACCGAGCAGATCAGCAACTCGTTCTTTAACCTTTTCGCAAGCGCTGTCCATATCCAACACGTTATCAAACCCTCTGAGGTCGCCGCGCACATCATAAGCACGCTGAACATTCAGCCCGTCAACAGCTATCGCAGCCACCATTATGCCACAGAAACTGTATCGTTGTTCAATGAAAATATCGTCGGAAGTAGCCAGGTAACGCGTACCGGTTGAATCGCGGTACGTGACATTGGTGGTCGTGATACGTTCATCAGCGAGCAAGTTGAAATTATAGCGAAAAGCCAGTTCCTGTTTGTCACTGAGGGAATAATCAGCGGGGTCTTTTGCAGGTTTTGAGTGATAAACTGAGGTTTGGGGCTTTACCGGAGCCAGTACAACTTTTTTCTCCTCCCCAACCAGAGCCGCTTGCTTGGTAGCCAATGCTGCATATTTCTCGATTTGATGTATATCATTGAACGAAGCAAAGCCCCACCCACCATTCCTGAGGACCCTTACACACCCCCCCAGTCCGGACCGTTCTCCGATGTCTTCAAGTTCTTTACCTGAATAATTAACAGAGCTGGAACTCCCCTCATGGAGTCGTATTTCGCAATAATCAGAATCGATGCTCTGACATATTTTTTTAAGTTTATCTAACACGATGAAAGAAATTCTTCTTTGAACTTGGTCGATTTAGTAAGATGCAAACGCTCTTCATCCATTATTTTTTCGACGATTTCATGCTGTGATTCAGGGACGAAGCCCAGGAGTTCCTGGTAGAGCAGCAGGGTATTTTTTTCCATCTCGGCAGCCGTTTCCACAGCCTCAAGATCAGACTTCTGTTCTTCAGCCAATTTTTCGCCGTCAATTCCTACGGGAAATATTCGTCCCTCAATTAAATAGGAGAGATATTCCTCATACTCCCCTTCATATGACTCCGACGGTTCATGGTCCCCGATTTTACCGAGCAGATCACGGAATTTAACCGCATGATCATCTTCCATTTGAGCAACATCTTCAGAGAAATCACGCAGCGCTTCGGAGTCAGCTTTTTTTGCCAGGGCACGATAAAAAACCGCGCCGTTCACTTCTTCACGAATAGCGATATTAAGCAGTTCACTTGCAGAGAATAAATCAGCCATTTTGGCCTCCCCAAAAAAGTTATATCGTTCTCAGGCACTCGTAGTGCTTTAAGGAATGTGAAATGGCGTAGGCCACTCCCAAAGCATGCCGGCCGCTTATCGCGCCGAAAAAACTCTTTAACCAGCGTGGCTGTGCACATGCACAAAAACCGAAAAAGCACCTGAACCGGAAAAAATCAGGAACAAGAAAAATCAGCGAAATAGCAAGAAAGAATATAACACTTTCGCACCATAAATTCAAATTACATAAGTAATCGGTCAGATAACTCAACGAAGAGATATTCACTAAAACGCGTCGTTTTGTCTCCACCGTGCCCTGTACCGGTGGGGAACCAATCTGTTGCACTGAGAACTAACATGTGTACTGGTCCCAGAGCTAGCGGCCTGGCCGAAAAGGTTGTAAATGGTTTGTAGTGAGCCCTTTTAAGGGCTC
>JAGYMJ010000345.1 GCA_018400625.1 Planctomycetota bacterium | reverse complement strand
TTCATTGTATTAATGGTTGTTGAAAAAGGCGAACGTATCCCTTTGACGGTGGGGGAGCCACGTGGTTCACTGAATATATACAGATTGTCTTTCTTCTTGTGAGGGAAAAGAAAATAATGCATAAAAATTTGATCGATCTGGGGAAAAATGAAAAAGCCGAAGTGGTTGAATTAGAGGGCGGACATTCCATGAGCAGACGTCTGGAGAGTATGGGTATAAGGCCCGGGAAGATTATCTCGCGCATAAGTTCCCAACTCATGGGCGGCCCCATTATTGTTATGGTTGACGGACGTCAGACCGCTATGGGGCGTGGTATGGCCGCGAAAGTCAGAGTTCAACCCGTCGATTCCAGTTGATTCTACCCAGGGATAATACCGACAGAAGAGGTAATGACAATGAAAGTGCTGTTGATGGGCAACCCGAATGTAGGTAAAAGCGCTATTTTTTCGCGCCTGACCGGAACGCATGTCGTGGCCTCAAACTATTCCGGAACGACGGTGGAATTTACCCGTGGAAAACTTAAACTCGAGGGTGAGCCCGCAGAACTGATCGACGTGCCGGGCGCTTTTACGCTCGAACCGACAAATAAAGCCGAAGAAGTGGCCGTTAATATGATCGAGGACGGGGATGTGATCATCAACGTGATCGACGCCACTAATCTCGAACGTAACCTCAATCTTACACTCCAGCTCGTCCAAACCCGAAAACCCATGATCGTCGTGCTGAATATGTGGGATGAAGCGCTGGAACACGGTATAGAGATCGATGTCGAAGCCCTGGAAGACAAGCTCGGAGTCCCTGTCGCGCCGACCTGTGCCATCAGCGGCGAGGGGATTAAAGAACTCCGGGATAAACTCCCCCGGGCTAAAGCCGGCAAATCAGACCTGCCGGAGGAAGATATCTGGTCAAGTATCGGCGAGATTGCCGAAAGTGTCCAAAAAATCAAACACAAACACCCGTCCGTCAGACAGGAACTGAGTCATGCGACGGTGCATCCCGTCATCGGCCCCGTGCTCGCCGCCTGCGTCCTCTTCTTCAGCTTCGCTTTTGTGGCCTATTTCGGCGATTGGCTGGCGGGGGACGTGATGGAAGAGACTTTTGAGTTCGTCTGGGAACCGGTCACCGAACGCATGTCTTCGGCATTAGGGGGCGGCGGCATAATCCACAGTGTGCTGGTCGGCCAGCTCGTCCAGGGCGACGACATGTTCCACATCGAGGAAAACGACGCCGCCGTCGGCGCCTGGGCTTCCGCTATGGAGGACGGCCGCCTTCCCGACGGGCTCCAGGCCGCCTTCCGGCACAATCTGGATGCTGAATCGCTGGAGTTCATACGCCAGGTGCATGAACGGCGTTGGCTGGTGAAGAGCCGGGATATGAAAAGTTTTTTCTTTGTCGATCATAACCAGGCCCTGCATGTCCGTGAAGCCGTTGTGGACATGGAACAATCGTTCGGCCTGCTGACGACCGGACTTTTTATCCCGATTGCCGTGGTTCTTCCCTTCATCTTCTGCTTTTACTTCATGCTCAGCCTGTTGGAGGATATCGGCTATCTGCCCCGGCTCGGTGTTTTAGTCGATACCATGATGCACCGTCTGGGCCTGCACGGGCTGTCGATCGTTCCCATGATGCTCGGCCTGGGCTGCAATGTTCCCGGAGCGATGGCCGGCCGGGTGCTGGAGACGCGCAAGGAGCGCTTTATCGCCTCCACCCTGCTGGCCATCTGCGTGCCGTGCATGGCGCAGATTGCGATGGTCGTCGGCCTGCTGGGACAGGCCGGGATTATCGGGCTGGTGGTGGTCTTCGCCACCCTGTTTTTCCTCTGGATCGCACTCGGTGTGCTGATGAAGGTGTTTTTAAAGGGCGAAACGCCGGAGATACTGGTGGACATCCCTCCCTACCGTTTCCCTTACTGGAAGTCACTGGTTCAAAAGGTGTATATGCGGATGCGTGGTTTTATCAGAGAAGCGCTCCCCTATGTCCTGCTCGGCGTACTGATCGTGAACCTTCTGTATTCACTCGGCGTTATCGAATTCTTGGGCGTCATCTTCGGGCCGATCATCACCAGCCTGTTCGGTTTACCCGCGGAGGCCGTCGGCGCGTTGATCGTCGGTTTCCTGCGCAAAGATGTCGCGGTGGGCATGCTGGCGCCGCTCGGGCTGGAACTGCGCCAGTTGATCGTCGCCAGTGTGGTTCTGGTCGTTTATTTCCCCTGTGTGGCCACCTTCGTCGTGCTTTTCAAAGAACTCGGCCCCTTGGATATGTTAAAATCCACATTGATAATGATAGCCGTGGCCCTGTCGGTCGGCGGTGGGTTGAATCTCCTGCTGCAGTTCGTGGGGCTCTGACCGGCGAGGGGGGGATAAGGCTTCTGTGAGCCCTTTCAACGGCTCCGGAGTCTGGAAATATTCAGTGAAACACGTTACCGCCGGGCTTGTCCCGGTGGAGCGGTA
>JAGYMJ010000344.1 GCA_018400625.1 Planctomycetota bacterium | reverse complement strand
TTGCCGTTCCGCCTTTCCATTCGTAATTCGTAATTCATAATTCCGTAATTGTCTTTCCCGTAATTCCTAATTGCCTTTCCTAAATTTTTCATATTCCGCCAGCATCCCCTCAGTAACCGACAGGCGCATATCCTCCATAACCGCCATTATATCCGCGGCTTCCAGGCACTGACCTTCCCCGGAGGCTATCTCGCGTTCATACGGCGCGTCTTTCACACGCTCGCACAGCCCCTCCAGGTTCGCACCGGTATAGCCTTCCGTCCGTTCCCAAGAACTCAGATATCAATATCCTCCGCCAGCGAGATGCCTTCGAGGTTCATGGCGATGATCCGGCGCCGCGCTTCAACGTCGGGCAGGGGCACGAAAATAAGCTCACCGAAACGCCCCGTGCGCAGAGCGGTCTTTTATACTTGTGCTATTTCGTACCGTAAACCACTGCACCTAAGAAAGCACCGAGACAAATTCCCACAATAAATCCAAAAACCAGTTGGGGTCCAGTTATCGCGCCTAATTTAATATATATAAGTGTCACTACAGTAGGGCATATTATCATTAAAATAAAAATATAGATTTTTTTAAGAGGCTTTATATGTTGCTGTTTTGTTTTAATTTTCCCTCTACATATTAACCAAGAGGTAGCTAAAAGTAAGACGGTAAATATGACCCATCCTACGGCTAGGGCTGCCCTAGTTGCAGTTGGTTCTTTAGATTCTGCCAACAAAACCACTAACATTAACGTAAGTAAACCCCAAAAAACAGTTGCGCACGCTATAAATATCCAAAACCCATCTTTCTTTTCATTCTTTGAAGAAAATGCCACCTCATACTCTGAAGAAAATGCCACCTCATACCATTTCTCTCCTATCCCAGAATGTATGTCCAATCCATTGTTTTTAGCTTCTGAAAACCAATTTTCAGATTTCCTCTTATTTTTTTTAACTCCATAACCTTCTTGAAAACACGCTCCCAAATAAATCATGGCAACCGGAAAGCTGGCTTCAGCAGATTTTTCATAGAGGTCGGCGGCCGCTGAAGGATTTTCATCTGTTACAAACCCCTCTTCAGCACATACGCCGAGAAGCCAGTCAGCCTCCGGAACTTCAAATTCAGATGCTTTTATCCAATAATTTATATTTTCAGAACAAATCCTCTCAATGTAATCCTTGATATCATTTTCTTTCTCTACCTTCCGTTGACATTCTTCAACCACTTGCTTCACTTTTTTTCTGTAGTAATCAATCTCACTTTGCAATTCATTCTTAAGATTTCTGGCTTCTTCATCATACGGCACTACTTCTTCCAATAACCGGAGAGCCTCCTGATACTTTTCTTCTTCTGCAAGGCCTGAAGCATGCTCCTTTTTCTCCTTTATCCATTCCCGCTCAACTTTTTTCTTGAGATCGCTGACTTCC
Source organism: Planctomycetota bacterium (assembly GCA_018400625.1). Taxonomy (GTDB): domain Bacteria; phylum Planctomycetota; class Brocadiia; order SM23-32; family SM23-32; genus PUMZ01. Next base: position 3,561 of record JAGYMJ010000344.1, on the reverse strand, counting down.
GAATCCTCTGGGTTTAACTTAAGCGTCTCCTCAATTTGTGAAGCTGCCTTCGCGTATTCCTCCGATTCCAACAGTTTCTTGGCTTCCGCTTTTTTCTCTTCGGCCAGCAAAACATTTACTTTGAACCTAAGTTCCTGAAGCTCTTCATTTTCAAATCCTTCTGCCAGGAAAGTATTGCACCTTTTAACTGCTACATTATATTTGCCTTTGCTTATAAGGCTTTGTATTTCCCCAATAGCCAACCGCTGATCACGCTCCCTCATCATCTTCGGTAGCTTCTCTTTTAAACTCCTGAGGCCTTCGCTACTTTCTTCCGGCTCAAGCTCTAAGACCTGAGGGATCAGTTTTTCAACATCTTCATACTTTTCCTGCTGAATATACGCTTCAATACGTGTACGCATCTCCCTAATTTTTTCTATATTCGATTTTGCCTTCACTCTGATTTCTTCAAGCTCTTTCCCCAGGCATCCGGTTTCCAACCCTCCTTCCGCTTCTTTTATTGCACGGTCGTAAAGCCGATTTTCAAGATGCTCTTTCGCTTTTAGCAATGCCTGCTGTGCTTCCTTATAGTTGGGGATTTTTAAGCCACAATCTCCACAGTGCACAATACCAATCCGATCTTCTTTCCCACACTTCGGACATGGTTCAAAAAGACCGGCCCCACACATACGACAGAATTTTACATCCTCCGGGTTGGATGCGCCACACTGTGGGCAATCCCCTAAAGAAATCTCCAACTCCCCTGGCTCTTTCTCCTTCACTCTGCCTGCCGTTGAATTCAGCTCCTTCAAAAACTCATCCACAGAAAACGGCCTGTCCTCAGGTTTCGGTTTGAGAGCATGCCTTAGTGCCGGACGCAGCTCTTCCGGTATTAACTCATAATCCACGGGGTCGGGCGTCTCGCCCGTGACCATCTTGTACAGTGTCTTAGCCAGTGAAAAGATGTCGCTGCGGTGATCCGCCCGCTTGGCGTCGCGCTTCTGTTCCGGCGGCATGTAGGTGGCCGTGCCCATGCCGTAGCCGGTCATCGAAAGCTCCGACTCGCGGGCAAGCTGGGCCAGCCCGAAATCCACCAGCTTCGGCTCACCCTCGGCATTGAACATGATGTTGGCCGGCTTGATATCGCGATGGATTATGCTGCGGCGGTGCGCATAGGACAGCGCCTGAACGACCGGCTGCACTATATCCAGCGCCTCTTCCACAGACATGGCACCCGACTGTTTTATGCGGTCGGACAGCGACCCACCCTCCAGGTGTTCCATGACGATGAACGGCCCCTCGTCGTCTTCCGCCAGTTCGTGGACGGTGACGATATTTTTATGGTTCAGGGCCGCAATGGCACGCGCTTCCTGGAGGAACCGCTCGATGCCGCGCTGCGCACCGCTTTCAGGGGCGATGAGACGTTTCAGGGCGATCTCACGGTCGAGTTTCTTATCCTTTGCCCGATACACAACGCCCATGCCGCCCTTGCCGACGCGCGAGAGTATCTCGTAGCGCCCGACGATGACACGGCCGGTCTGATCCCCCAAATCCTCCCCGCTTTTAACCGTTACAGTCGGGGCACCGTCAAGGGAATCCAGACCACTTATTTTATCGGAAGGATAATCATAATCCCCGACAGGTGAATGCTCCTCCTCTACCTCCTCGGGTTTTATGGTAGGTGTCTTATCGAGAGAGTCCTGTTCTTCCAGATATCCACGCAAGTCAGCCCTGCAGGCGCTGCAAAACCGGGCATCTTCCGCGTTTTCTCTACCGCATTCACCACATGTTCTTTCGCTTTTTCCCATTTTTTCTTACCTTACAACTCTGCACTCTCACCTGTCGTCGCACATTCATCATTGTTGTTCAAATTTCTCATACTTCTCCAGCATCTTTTCTCTGACCGAAAGCCGCGTGTTTTTCATAGTCGTCACCACATCTCCCTGAGTCAGGCACTGCTCTTCGCCGGTAACTATCTCACGTTCATAGGGTGCGTCTTTGGCGCGCTCGCAGAGCCCCTCTAGGTCGGCGCCGGTAAATCCTTCAGTCCGGGCTGCAACATCGTCTAAATCAAAATTTTCTGATAGCGGTATGCCGTCCAGGTTCATGGCGATGATTTTACGGCGTGCGGGCAGGTCGGGCATCGGCACATAAATCAGTTCGCCGAACCGGCCGGTTCTCAGCGCCGCTTCATCCATATCCCAGGGCCGGTTCGTCGCGCCCAGGAGCAGCAGACCGCCGTGGCGCCCCTGCACACCGTCAACTTGCGACAGGAACTCCGGTATCACCCGGTTCATCACGGTGGAGTCGCCGCCCCGTTTAGCGACAATCGCCTCCGTTTCATCCATAAAAATAACGGCACGGGGATGCTCCTGTGCGGCCTCAAACAGCTTCTGCAGGTTGCGTTCGGCGTCGCCCACCCACTTGCTGATGATATCGCTGCATTTGACCGAGAAGAACGTCGCATCGACCTCCGCCGCAATCGCCCGCGCGATCATCGTCTTGCCGTTCCCCGGCGGGCCGTAGAGCAGCACACCTCCGCCGGATTTTTTGCGGTATTTTTCGGTGACTTCCGGATGCCGAAACGGATAGATCACCCGACGGCGTATGACGTCTTTCACGTCGTCAAGCCCCGCCACGTCGTCCATACTGACGTCGGGCAGAGCGGTCATGATCCACTTCTTACTGTCGGTCTCTTCGGCATCCCCGGTACGCGCCGCCGCGCCGCCGGACGGAGCAGTGTTGTTCTCGCTTTCGACCGGCAGAGACCGGGCCAGTTCGAGCAGCCGTCGCGCCTTCTGCTTGCGCACTGTTCGCAGTTCACCGGTGGAGGATGCGGCGAGTTTATAGAGCATTTCGGCGGCCTTCAGCAGGCTCATGCGCGCCAGGGGGAGTTCGCCCTTGCGGTGGGCCTTCAGCCCACGGCGGTAGTATCGCCTGAAATTATCGAGATAAAATTGATCGCTCATTTTTCCTGTTCCAATTCATTTTTGATTTCATTGATCCCTTCTTCGATTTCCTTATCGACCGACTGCTCGGCCTGGGCGGCCTCGCTGTCGATCAGCCCCTCAATTTCCGCATCGGAGACTTCCTCGCTCCCTTCGACGGGTTCCCCGAGCATCGACCCGGAGGCGCTGGAAAGGAACAGGTCGATGCGCTGTTCCATCGACTGCGCTTTTCCCATAGCCATCTCGAAATCTTTCTGCGTTTTGACCATATCCTCGGAGCTGAACAGATCGCTTATGGTTTTGCTCACGCCTTTGAGCGCCTTGGCGAACTGGCTGTGTGTCTCGGCCTGTTCCTTCATCTGCATGGCGATTTTGAGGGTGAGTTTCTGATGATCGAGCCGACGGCGCTGGCTCATGGTGGCCTTGAGCGCTTTTTTAGCCAGTTCACACTGCTGCCCGGCGCCGGCGCTTTTAGCCTCACGGGCCGACTTCAGGTAGCCCGCTTCCTGTTTCTTGAGTTTTTTTATCTGCCCCTCAAACATCCCGAGCGTCTTCTGGATCTGGATATTACGCTCGATACGTCGCTCTTCTTTCGACTTAAAAAGTGGCATGTCGTTTCCTCCAAAAAGTTAAA
>JAGYMJ010000343.1 GCA_018400625.1 Planctomycetota bacterium | reverse complement strand
CGTTTCTGCCCAGGGGGCGGCATAAACTATTAAAAGATAAATATTATCTTGTATAAAATCCTACGAATATAACTTTATTTCCCCCCCCCGGGCAGAAACGCGGCGGGCAAGGCCGGGGTGGGGCGGGTCCATTTGTTGTGCAGAAATACCGCTCCACCGGGACAAGCCCGGCGGTAACGTGTTTCACTGAATATTTACCAACAAGCTTATCTCTATGTATAGAAAAGTCAAACGTCATTCCTTTATTATGTTTTTCTTCTCCTGTCTTGTGATTTTTAATGGCTGCAGCCGGGATGATGAAGATGTCATCCCGAGAGGTTTTTCCGGCGGCGATGGAACCGCGGACGCCCCCTTGCTCATTGAAACCCCTGAACAACTCTTCAATATCAGATACTATCCCAAGAAACATTTTAAGCTGATTTCAGATATAGATGTCAGTGATTATTGGCAGGACTGGGAGCCTGTAGGCGAGGAAGGTAAGAATGAATTTCAAGGTGCCTTTGATGGGAATAATTACAAAATTCTCAATTTATCTATCTACCGGCCTGCCGCTGAAAATGTTGGTCTTTTCGGGGTTGTGAACGGCGGGGCAATAATTGAAAATGTCAACCTGGAAAACGTGAGTATTACTGCTCAACATCATGTGGGCGCGCTGGTTGGGAAAAATCTTTTCGGCTATATCTTTAACAGTCATGCAACAGGTGAAATCAAGGCGCAGAGATATGCAGGTGGGCTCGTAGGCAGTAATTATGACCGGGGAGAGATTTGGGGATGCTATGCCCATGTTGATGTTGAAGGTGAAACGCGCTTAGGCGGGCTTGTCGGCTGGAATGATTTCGGCAACATCGCGAACAGCTTCGCCACTGGGGATATTCAGGGGAAACTCCGGTCGGGAGGCCTGGTCGGCGCCCGAATGGGTGGGGAAATTGTCAATTCCTATGCCGTGGGAAAAATTACCGGAGAAGTCGGTACAGGAGGGCTGGTGGGGGTCCAATGGCCTATGACAGGTGTTGAAAAAAGTTATTATGACGAAGAAACCACCGGTCAGGAGGATAGCGGCAAAGGGACAGCTAAAACGACGGCCGAAATGAAAGAAAAAAAGACCTTTCGCGATTGGGATTTTGAACATGTCTGGGCGATAGATGAAGGAGAAACCTACCCTTATCTGCAACAAAGAAAAGAGCAAATCCCTTACCCCCAAAGCGGCTTAGGCCGTATCTGGGAAAATAAAGGTATTATTTATATGGTGGCTATCTTCATAGGGATTTGGATCATGATTATTAAAAGACCTCAAGAGAATATGAATTGATAAAAAAAACGGAAAACAACGGTTCCGCTCAACATCCTTATCAGATCGCAAGGAATAAAAAATTGGCGGAATTCGAAGCGACTCTCAACCCTGACCGTCTGCGGCTGCTCGGCGCTGAAGTCGGGAAGGAAAATGTTTGCATAATTCCTCTGCTCCGCTGGCAATGCCGTCTGCAATGGCGGCCGTTTTCGCTTTCCCTCTTGCCGGAAGAAAGCAAACTTGATATGATTTCTCAGGTGCTTATACTTGACTATTTAACTTCTCGACAACCCAAAAATCCAACGCGGCTTGTATCATTTGCTGATTTTTCGGAAGGCCGGGGATATCTAAAACCCTTTGAAGGACGCGTCATTCAAAGACTTAATCACACGGCCGGAGCTTCACAACCCGGTTTTGTTGATGCGGCCGTTAAGCTGGGCGGTGAACAGGCCGGCTCTGATCCGGTCCGTTTCTTGTTTAGGTTTTTCCCCCTGTTTGAAATGCAGATCGTACGGCATGAAGCCGACGAAGATTTCCCCCATAACTGTAATATTCTGTTCTCTGATAACGCCAATGAAGTGCTGAGTGTTGAAAGCCTGATAGTCTGCGCCGAAAAACTTGTTGCAACCCTGGAAAAAGGAAAATTGTGAAAATTAGAAACGACGGAGAATTTGATCGACAATTATGTCGATAGAGATAAAATCCTTACTGAGAAATGATAAAACAAAAAAAAGAAAAATTGATTGCTTTTGTCGGCCTGGCCCTCCATTTGCTCTGTATCGGAGCCCTTTTGTCATCGGGAAAGACTATCGAAGAACGGGTCGATCTGCCGCAAGAACTCTTTCATCAAAAGAGAGCTTTTCCCATCATAATGGATAGTGCCGGCCAAATCGGGATAGGAAAAGCAGAGGATAAAAAGGTCTTCGTCTTCCAAAATCAAGTCGATATTCGCCAGGGGGATCTACGGATTGTTGCCGACAATGCTGTCGTGTGGGTTGAAAACGTCTCCGATTTGAATACAAAAGTGCGCATCTATGCCGAGGGGAGCGGTCCAAGAGGCGAAGCTGCCAAAAAACCGGTATTTATGCAAATAAACGATCAAAAAAAGGAAGCAGCGGCCCTGCATCTTTCGATGGAAACCCTGGTCGGGGTGGCATGGGAGTGCCAAAGCGATGATATCGAGGATATCCAATCTGTGCGAATATATGAACGTGCTTCGATCATCTCCGAGGAAAAAGGCCGTCAAAAATCTTATACACTGAATTGTTTACCGCAGGTTACCCTCACCCCGCGAGAAGCTCCTGAGCCGTCCATCGACATGCTCCGGGCCGACGTTGTAAGGATATTCACCCGTGAAGAACCCGGGAAAATGATCGTGGTTTATGTGGGCAATGTCTATGGAGAATATCAAAACCTGGATATCAACGCCGATACGGCGGTCCTGTGGATTGACTCGAAGGAAAAGGAATTTGAAATTTATGCACAGGGCGATATACTACTCCGCACCAATCAACACGGCCGTAATGTTCTGGGACGCCAAGGCCTGGAAACTCTGCGCGCGGACCGCCTCTATATAAATCCGTCAAAACAAAGAGGCCTGGTCTATGGTGCGGAGTTGAGGCTGAGAGACGATTTAAGGGACGAAATTTATGTTGTGCGAGGTGAGGAAGCATATATACTGGATCGAGAAAATCTTTTACTGAAAAACGCCGGTACCACTAATTGCCTGCTCGCGGTCCCTCATTATGAATTTCAAGCCGGCACAATGCGGTTTATCCAACGTCCTTCCCGCCTTTTTGCTTCCGGCTGGAATGTTGGTTTGGTGGTGGGGGAGAACCAACGAAGATTGTTTTGGCTCCCTTATCTGGGAATGAACCTCGATGACCAAACCTTCTTGCTTCGTGGTCTGTCGGGAGGGAAAAGCAGCGATTTTGGGACGACTGTTGAAACCCAATGGGCGCCCTCGGACCTTGGCCTTGATCCCGACTGGCTGGATGAATGGGAAGCGTCGGTCGATTATTATTCCAAAAGAGGAACAGGCCTGGGAAGTGATGTAAACTATTCATTTGGAGATAAGAAAGATGTCGGGATTTATAACAGCGGCCGGTTGAAAGGGTATTATATCGCCGATAGAGCCGATGAAGACAGTACCGGTTTTGAAGTGCCCCAAACTGACCGCAGCCACCTGCAATTCCAGCATAGAGTCAATTGGAATCCCCGTTGGCGCACAGACCTTGAATTCCACCATGTCTCCGATCATGCGTTTATGCGTGAATACTTTCGAAACAAATTTGTGTCCGAAAAAGCACCGGAAACCCAAGCATTTACACGTTACAGCGATGACCACCTCTGGGCCGGCATTCAGCTTAAAAACCGGCAGAATAGTTTCATGACTCAAAGAGAAGCCTTGCCCGGTATAGAAATGAATCTTCTGAATAAACCCCTTGGCCCCTTTTCTTATGATGCGGCTTTTGATGCCGGGCTCTATGATTATAAATACAGCTCCATGAGAGATAGATCAGATCCGCCGGAAATTACCCGCCTGCATACCGACCATAAAATGTCTTTCCCCTTCCGAATAGGTTTCCTCCAACTGGACCCTTACGCAAGAGCATTGGCCACCTATGCAAGCAATGGGGCCGAAATAAATGATACCGGAGATTTCCGGAGCGATCGATCCCGAGCAGGCGGTGGGGGAGGGCTCAGAATCGCCACCGATCTGAGCAGAACTTACAATGTCCGGCGCGAAATGACTGATCTGAGCAGAATGCGGCATATTGTTACCCCCTATGTTGAAGCTGAAACCCTTGAAGTGGATGAAAAGGCCAGTGAATTTATTCAAATGAGGGGCGATGATCCCTGGCCCCGGTATGGCCGTGGACAGCGTGAGAGAGAAGATTGGATCGACTCGATCAATGACCGGGATGTATTAAAACTGGGACTCCGTCAGAGATTGCAGACGAAAAGAGATGGGCGCAGTGTCGATTGGATGCGGCTGGATGTTGAGGGGGTCTTCAGGTCGGAAGATGTGATCGAAGAGGAAGACGTCCTGGATGACGACTTCCTTGTCGCCCATTTCGAATGGAAACTGACACCCAAGCTATCTCTGACCTCTGAAGACAACAGGATGAGTTTCAATGATGATGTCGAGGATGTAGTAAACTTCGGTATGCGATGGGAACCTGTACCAAGGCTTGATACTTCAGCGAGATATAGCAGGATTGAAGGGCGAAGTTCAAGCGTTATCGCCCATATGAATGTTGAATTGAGCGACCGCTATTCGCTCTCTGTTCATGAAAGATATGAATTCGACAGGAGAGGTACCGGGCGGGGTCAGAATATGCAAACGGATGTTATACTGTCAAGATGGTTCCATAAGTGGCTCCTGCAAATGGAGTTTTACTACGACGGTACCGGCGATGGGGACAAAGGTTTTTTCCTGAGACTCTCCCCGAGCTTCCTGGAGCCAATGGGCAGGCGGGAAGGGATAGCTGTTTGGTAATAAGCGCTTAAATGCCGTATTGTATTGTCGATCTGTGCGAGAAGGGAGTTCATGCCTATTTGTAACAAGGTGTCAGGAGTTCAGAGCCCAATAAGGAGCCATTCACCGCCATGTTCTCCTCCGACCCCGTGCCGGGGGAAACAACGATTAGCCACGACGTGCGGTTGCCAACAAATTGTCGATGTGCGTAAATAGCATCCTTCCCTAATCTTTCGCCGTAAATATTCAGTGAACCACGTCCTACTTGATCAGTAAATATTCAGCGTTCCACGCGGCATCCCCACCGTGCCTTGTGCCGGTGAAATGAAGATCAAGTTCTAAGTCATGAATTTATAGACCATAGCCGCTAATGCGCCCTGCCCGCCCCTCTTCGGGAGCGACGGGCGATCGG
>JAGYMJ010000342.1 GCA_018400625.1 Planctomycetota bacterium | reverse complement strand
CTGCCCGCCCCTCCCCGAAAACGCACAGCCGTGGAGAGGGCCAACAGTCGGCTTGATGTATCCTACGGTTTTGAGAATCACTTTATCCGCACGCGCCGCAAGATGAAGCTTCGTTGTGGTCTGGTCCTGATCGTGATGCTTTCAATGGCGTTGGGGCGGGGATGTTGCACAAAGTTATGGTGGGATGCCACGTTGTTCACTGAAACTTACCCCCATCCTCTTTGTTGAGCCAACTGTCATCAAAAATGCGGCAGCCGACGCCTTTTTCCCCCATGGCCCCTTTTGCATAGAGAGTCATGTATTGGCCGGAGTTCAGCGGAGTCACGGTGCTGTAGGAGAAGGTACCCCTGTCAACAATTTTACTATGCCAGGTTTGTCCCTCATCATCGCTGAAGTAAATGGCGCCGTTGCGGCGTTCAGAGCGAAGTGTTTTCTCGGAATCGGTCAGATCGCTGCCGTTGGGAATCGAAAAAAGTAAACGGCCGCCGGCACGGGCTAATGTGCCGTGACAGCGCACATCGCTGATATTGACCAGGAAAGGGTTTGACCATGTGCGGCCACAATCGGAGGATGTATGGGCCAGGCGCTGCATCGGACCCGGTAAAACATCTTTTGGGGATGGATGGCCTTTGAATCGTTTCGGTTTATTCAGCCTCCGAATGAGAAGCAGTTCCTTACCGCTGTTGATGGATACGGCAGAGGCCTCATTGGCCAGATAATCCATGATCATGCCGTCGGCATGCCATGACTCGCCCTGGTCGTCACTGTAGATAATACCGGATCCGGACTGGGCATGGTTGCGAAAATAATCGGTCAGCGGTTCCTGTGTCGGCACGACAGTCGCGGGTCCTCCTATGATGCAGCGACCTTTATGGGGGCCTTCAGGCATGACATGAACCTGACCTATGGGATTAAACATGATGAGCACACCATCTTCATAGCAATGGTTGAGAGGAGACCGTTCACCAAGCAGCATCTCCTGATTCCAGCTTTCCCCTCCATCATCAGAGTAAAATCGGCAAAAAATCATCGGCGTTTCTCGTCCGGCTAAATCGATGTCGATGCCGGTTTGATCCTTCATCTCGGCATAATCTTTTGCATACAGGTTTTCCGTACCCCGCAAGTCCACCATGGTCATAACGGATATCCGTTCTGTTTTCTCTTTTTGGGACAAATAAGCGGACATTGCATAGTGGTTCATCCGGCCGGAAACGACTTTTGGTGAGGACCATGATTTCCCCCCATTGTCGCTCGTGCTCATCAGAACCACCTTTGGATCATCGTCCCTTCCGTTTCGTAAACGTCCCTGACAGAAGGCGATTATAGATCCGTCGTTTCTTACGACGCAGGAGGGTTGAAAGGTTCTGCACACATGTTCGCTGTTGATTTTGAATCCGGGTTCGAATGCCAGGGAAATATCACTGCATCCGGGGTTAAAATTCCGCATAAATCACTCCTTGTTATTTAAAAAGGGCAGCGTCGCTTCATAAGGCCGGCCGGCCTGAAGATGTTCTCCATCGGAGAACGCTTCAGGCCGATCCTTGAGCTGCTGCGCCAGTTTTTTTCGCCATTTATTAAGGGTTTCCCCCCACGGTCTATCATTACTCAGGTCATGTTCTTCATACTTATCATTTTCAAGATCGAAAAGCTGCTCCTGCCCGTCAACAGGCCGCCAGACATATTTCATTTTACCATCGGTCAAAAAATGATATGCCTGGTCCTGTCCATAGACCGGTGCATGTTCGCCATGGAGCACATCGCGGACCTGCGCCGCTTCACCACGCAGTACGGGCATCAGAGACCGGCCGTCGAGGTTGTTCGGCCGATGGCCCCCTGCAGCATCGAGAACGGTCGGCATAATATCCTCCAGACATACGGGTGTGTTATTGGTCATTGCATGCTTCAAACCAAATTCTTTCGCCCCCTGGATCAGGAAGGGTATTTTAGAAGCACCTTCATAAGGTTCGCATTTTCTGAAGTAGTAATGGTCGCCCAGCATTTCGCCATGATCTGATATAAAAATGATCATCCATGGTCTGCCGGACTCTTCACTTTTTTTCTTGAACTCCCCGATCAAAGGCTGAAGTTGATCGTCCAGATGTTTTATCAGGCCGAAATAGCCGGCTTGAGCTCTTCTGAGGGCCTCACCGCAGAGGTTGACGCGATGTGCCGCATTGAGCTTTGAGCTGTCTTCCGGCGCGGGACCGCACCAGTCGCCGATAGCGGGGAAGGGGAGTTTTTCATGAAGATATTTTTCAAAATATTTCGGCGGCGGAATCAGTGGAGGGTGGGGGGCATAGAACGAAGTCACCATGAAAAGCGGCTGGTCAGGGTCGTGCTGCCTCAAATATTTTCTGGATTGTTGTACAACCCAGTTGGTAGGATGCAGTTCATCTTCATAGGGCCAGCTATTGGCTTCCCATCCATTATAAGAAACTCCAAGTCCGTTAAAAAATTCCTTGATATTGGTGAAGCCCGGTATCTTCTTTTTCAGCATTGAAGCATAGTCGTCTCCAGTAACGTGGGTGGAGCCGAGTATTCTTTTTTGAAATCCATAGCTTGCTTCAGGGGGATACTGATGCATATAACGCCCGATCATGGCCGTGTGATAGCCGCCCTCGGTGAGCGCCTGAGGCAGAGTTTTATCCTCTATGGGGTATCCGTTCTTATAACCGACCATACCGTTGGACGAAGGATGAAGTCCGGTCAAAAGAGATCTCCGGGCCGGTATGCAGGAAGCGCAGGTCGTATAGGCCTTTTTGAAGTGGGTCCCTTCGCTGCCGATAGAATCGATGTTAGGGGTTTCGAGCACGGGATGATTTTCCAGCGAGAGGGTGTCCCCACGCATTTGATCGGGCATAATCATTAAAAAATTGGGTTTTTGATCTTTATTCATCCGGACTCTTTTTTCTCCTCATTATTTTGGGGTTAAATAAGCTACCGCTAAATATTCACTGAACCACGCGGCATCCCCACCGTGCCTTGAACCGGGGTGGGCAGGGCGCATTAACGGCTAAAGATTGGGTTTACAACTCGTTGTCGCTTTTGATCTTCATTCCACCGGCACAAGGCACGGT
>JAGYMJ010000341.1 GCA_018400625.1 Planctomycetota bacterium | reverse complement strand
CTGAGCACTTCTTCAATAAAAAGGAAATACGGCACCCTCCGGGACGAAATTATTGAACAAATAAAGGACAGCCTTTGCACCCATTTGGATTGTTTCTGAAAATTTTGCCATCACTTATATGAAAATTCTCCTCCTCGGCTGCAATGGACAGGCGGGCTGGGAATGCAGCGTTCCCTGGCGCCTCTCGGGGAATTGACCGCACTTGGCCGGCAGGGACACGGCGGCCTTTGCGGAGATCTTTCCGACCCGGACTCCCTGGCCGCCACCGTAAACACACTTGCTCCGGATGTTATTGTCAATGCCGCGGCCTACACCGCTGTGGATAAGGCGGAGGCAGAACCGGACCATGCAAGGACCCTCAACGCAGAAGCCCCTGCCTGGCTCGCCCGCAAGGCCCAAAAAACCGGCGCATTCCTGGTTCATTATTCCACGGACTATGTGTTTGACGGCAGCGGGTGCGCGCCCTGGCGGGAAAACGATCCTGTGGGCCCCTTAAACATCTATGGAAAAACCAAGCTGGAAGGCGAAGAATTCATCCGCCAAAGCGGCTGCCGCCATCTGATTTTTTGTACCTCATGGGTGTATGCCTCCCGCGGCAAAAATTTCATCTATACCATTGAAGATATCATTGCCGTGTCTTCCGCTGAATTCCCTGCCACAGCGGGCCGTCCCGGCAACTCGCGGTTGGACACAGCCCGGCTGGAAAACACTTTCGACCTCTGCATGCCGCCTTGGCAGAACGGGGTTCGGCGTGTTGTTGAGCAGGCTGCATACTGTCAGCGCTTTAATCTGTTTGCTTAAACTTTAAAATTGAAACCGGATGATGCAATTTATTCAAACCGCAATTCCTGAAGTCCTCCTCATCCAGCCAAAAGTCTTTGGTGATGGTAGGGGCTATTTCATGGAAAGCTTTCGCAAGGATTTGCTGGCCGGGCATGCCGGCCAGATCGATTTTTTCCAGGACAATGAGTCCAAATCCGCCTACGGAGTCCTGCGGGGCCTCCATTACCAGCTTCCCCCATATGCCCAGAGCAAGCTGGTAAGAGTTGTCACCGGCCGGGTCCTTGATGTGACCGTGGATATCCGAAAAAACTCCCCGAGCTTCGACCGGCATGTTTCTGCGGAACTTTCCGGTGAAAACAAACATCAGCTTTTTATCCCCAAAGGCTTTGCCCATGGATTTGTCGTCTTAAGCCGGGAAGCCGTGTTTACCTACAAAGTTGATGCCCTCTATGCCCCGGATGCAGAAAGGGGAATATATTTTGGCGATCCGGTTTTGTCCATAAACTGGAAAATCCCTGCTTCAGAGATCCGGCTTTCGGAAAAGGACAAAACCTGGCCAAATTTCAATAAAGCCGAAGTTTTTGGAGGAAAGCAATGAAGCGAAAAGGCATCATCCTGGCCGGCGGCAGCGGCACCCGGCTCTACCCCCTGACCCACTCGGTATCCAAACAGCTCCTGCCGGTCTACGACAAGCCCATGATTTATTATCCCCTGTCCGTGCTTATGCTGGCAGGCATACGAGATATGCTGGTGATTTCAACACATGAGGACACGCCGCGATTTGAACAGCTTCTGGGCACCGGCCAGCAGTGGGGTATCAATCTGTCCTACGCGGTACAGCCGGAACCCAAAGGCCTGGCCCAAACCTTTATCATTGGCGAGCGCTTTATTGGCGGCGATTGCGTCACCTTGATTCTGGGTGACAACATCTTTTATGCCCATGGACTGGCCCGGCTCCTGCAGCACTGGTCCGGGCTTGAAAAAGGCGCCGCAATCTTCGGCTATTACGTAACCGATCCCGAGCGCTACGGGGTTGTGCAGTTTGATGACAACGCAACCGTGATCAGCCTGGAAGAAAAGCCGAAAAATCCCAAATCCAATTATGCAGTGACCGGTCTGTACTTTTATGATAACGACGTGATCGAAATTGCAAAGCAAATAAAGCCTTCCTGGCGGGGCGAGTTGGAAATCACGGACGTGAATAAGGCCTACCTCCAGCGCGGCGATCTCCGGGTGGAGCTTCTCGGCCGGGGCGCGGCCTGGATGGACACCGGCACGCATGCATCGCTTCTGGACGCAGGCAGCTTTATCCGAACCATTGAAGAACGGCAGGGCCTGAAAATCGCCTGCCCCGAGGAGGTCGCGTTCCGGATGGGCTTTATCGACGCCCAACATGTCTGCCGTATTGCCGAACCCCTGAAAAAAAGCGGATACGGGGAATATCTGATAAATCTCGTGGAAAGCAGCAGCAACCCTTGAACCTGAACTTTGGCAAGACCGCCTCTTGAGCGGCTGTTGTTACCTATTATCCTGATGCGCAAGTCGTGGACCATGTCCGAGGGCTGGCAAACATCTTTTACCGGGTATTAATGGTGGACAATAATTCAGTGGTAGAGTCGGGGTAGATCAAATTATAGCCCGGCACGGAGTAGAGGCCAGGCACCGAAGAATCCCAGAATAGAAAATGGTGCTGAGTATGCGTTGCAGGAGCCGGCTGCTGCTTACAGACCTGATTTCGACGGTGAAAATAAGGTTCTAAAGGCTGGAAGCAGGCTTTTGTGAAATATATTTGATGATATTTGAGTTCGTTATGTGGGTCTGACCCCCGGTGCCTCTTTTTTATGGAAACGGGATGACGGTAGATATTTGTGGGTGTTCGCATTGACTATGATTTTATTCAACATACCCATAGCCGATATGGCGAGACCACCTTATGTAGCTGCCAACTACCAGCTACTGCAAAACCTCAGGACAAGCTGTTGTGCTTCATTAGAGCGGAGGCTTTCGATTGAATAGCGCCATGTTAAACCGCTTGCTCGCCCCTGGAAAAGGAGACGGGCTTCGGGCCCAGCTCCTGCGTGGGGGTATCGGAGTGGGTGGGCTCAAGGTGATTTCCCTTTTCTTGATGCTGCTGGCCACGATTCTGCTTGCACGCGGCCTTGGCCCGGAGAAGTTCGGTCGATACGCCTTTATAATCGCTTTAATCACGACACTATCAATTCCTCTTGGGCCGGCTTTAATGCAACTCACCACCCGAGAAACCGCGAGAATGCATCAGGCCGGTGGTGAGGGTGGAATCCGAGAGCTTTTTCGTTGGATGAATCGTCATATATGGCTTGGCAGCCTATTGATCATTGCAGTGGCAGGGGGGATTGCGGCCTGGATGGCGGATTGGCGGGTGGACGACCGCTGGACCTTGCTGCTGATTGGCCTTGTCGCCTTACCTTTGATTGGGCTTAATGCGGTACGTGCCGGCATCTTGGCGGGTATGAGGCGGGTGGTGTTGGGCCAGTTGCCGGTCCTGCTCATTCGTCCACTGGTTCTTCTGATTACTGCCGGTGTCCTGCTGCTGTTTGGCTATTTAAATCCTGCGACCGCAGTGGGTGCTTTTATTACCGGGGCGGCATTCGCATTCATCGTTGGCGCTATATTGTTGAAACGAATTTTCCCTGAAGTTAAAAAGGGGGGAGAGTTGGTGGATGCAATGCAGTCCAAACAGTTGATGCGCGCTTGGATACCTTTTACGTTACTTATGGTGGTTAGCACGCTCAATGCCCAGATTGGTATCCTCCTATTGGGTTGGCTGAGTAGTGACGAGCAGGTGGCCGCCATGCAAGTGGCCGAGCGGGGGGCCATGTTGGTCTCACTTTCCCTTGCCATCGTAAATCTGGTTATTGGCCCGCACATTACTCAGATTTATCGATCGGGGGACAAAGCCAGGCTTCAGGCGCTCAGTCGTCACTCAGCGCGTATGGCTATGATAGTGGCGTTGCCAATCGCGTTGCCCTTGATTTTTTCAGGGCCACCAATTCTGAGGTTAGTGTTCGGTTTGGAATACGCCGAACTGGCGACGTTGCCTTTGGCGATTATGGCGGTGGGCCAATTTATAAATGTAGCATTTGGGTCAGTTGGCATGCTTCTTACAATGAGTGGCTTTGAACGGGACACGTTGCTCGGTCAGGTTGCCGCATTGTTTGTTAATACTATTGCCGCCGTTCTCCTGATACCAGTGCTGGACGCTGTTGGGGCCGCTTTGGCGACGGCCGTTGGTCTTTTAGTTTGGAATGCGGTTCTGGCATTGCTCGTTTTCCGCCGATTGTCCGTGGTCCCGTCAGCGTTTTCTTTTGGAAAAAAAGCTTCCTATTAAGGCCTTATTATGGCGGTTAAAAAACAAGCTTATCCGAATTTTTTCATTATTGGTGCCCCAAAAAGCGGTACTACTGCACTGAGTGAGTATTTGCGTCAACATCCTGAAGTGTTGTTTTCTCAACCCAAAGAGCCACATTTTTTCAATGACGATTTTAGCCATCGTCACATTGAGTCAATGGATACGTATCTCGAATGTTTTTCCCATGGCACCGTTCAAGAGCAGGCTGTGGGAGAAGGCTCCGTGTTTTATCTTTATTCCAAGACGGCTGTAAGCAACATATTGCGACATTATTCCAATGCCCACTTTATCGTGATGCTTCGCAACCCGGTTGAAGCGACCTATTCTTGGCATTGGCAGGCTGTATACAGCCATGGTGAAGATTTAGAGGACTTCGAAGCAGCGTGGAGGGCACAGGAGAAAAGGCAGCAAGGTGAGATGCTGCCCCCTTATAACCTAGTACGGGAAGCATTACACTATGGAGCCTTATTCTCCTATGCTGATCAACTAGAACGTCTTTTTGACCAAGTTCCAAGAGAACGGGTTCAGGTAATCCTGTACGACGATTTCAGTAAAGATCCGGAAGTTGTCTATCAGCAGACGTTGCAATTCCTGTCTCTTGCTCCTCTCCAGCTAGAGCAGTATGCACGTATCAATCCCAGCAAGCGATTCCGCTGGCCGTGGATGGAGCGAATCGTTCGTGTCGGTGGAGGGGTCAAACGGGCGATGGGAATTAGTAGAGGAATGGGCTTACTCACCCGACTTCAGCGCTTAAACACTACGTATCAGGAAAGACCGCCGTTGCGGCCCGAATTCCGATCGGAACTGAACGAATGCTTTCGTGACGACGTCTGTCGGACGGCTGAATTGATCGACCGTGATCTTTCGTGGTGGCTTCATGACTAAGCGGATTACCTTCGTTTTGCCCGGTTCCTCGGGAAAACCATCGGGTGGAAGTCGCATTGTCTACGAGTACGCAAATCGATTGTCGCGAAGGGGTCATCGGGTTTGTGTTGTGCACGCCCCGGTGAATCGTGTCGATCCGGATTGGAAAATGCTCGGCAAGGCGCTCATCCGTTTTCCTCAGCGGTTACTGGATCGGAGCTATCGTCCGGATCGTTGGTTTCACGTAGATCCGAACGTGGAGGTGCGGTGGGTGCCAACCTTGTCAGCGCGTTTCATCTTGGATGCCGATGTCGTGATCGCTACCGCCTGGAAAACGGCGGAGTGGGTGGCAAATTATCCGAAGGAGAAAGGGCGGAAGTTCTATTTTATCCAGAGTTATGAAAACTGGGATGCACCCGAGTCACGCGTGGATGCAACCTGGAAATTGCCAATGACAAAAATTGTCATTGCGCGCTGGCTCCACAGTATGGTTCAAGGCATGGGCGAATCCGCTGCCTATGTGCCCAACGCCATCGATCACGACAGGTTCTATCTGGAGATCAATCCGAGCAGCCGGGAGCCATGCAGGCTTGTCATGCTTTACCACAACCATCCTTGGAAGGGGACCGGGGATGGATTGCGGGCCATCGAGACCTTGAAGCAAATGAAACCCGAGCTTCAAGTGGCGCTCTTCGGTGTGCCGGAACGCCCCCATGACCTACCGCCATGGATCGAATACTACTGTAACCCGCCTCAGGATGCATTGCGCAAGCTGTACAATGAAGCCGGTTTATTCCTCGCGCCAAGCCATTCCGAGGGCTGGGGATTGACCGCTTTGGAAGCAATGGCCTGCGGGTCCGCCGTTGTTGCGACAGATAACGAGGGGCATCTCGAATTTGTGGAAGATGGGAAAAATGCGATTTTGGTAAAGCCGGGCGATACGCAGGGAATGGCCAAAGCGTTGGCTCTTTTGATCGATGACGAGGCGCTGAGGGTATCGCTCGGTATTTCAGCTGCAAAGACTGCCGAGACATTTGCGTGGGAGGAGTCGGTACGCCGTTTTGAAAAGGCCATGTTCAGTCCCGATCACGGTGCCGACTTCGTGGTGGGGTGCAGGACACCTGATTGATTCAAATTGAGATCGGATAATTATGAGACCGGCTGAATGGACACGGGCTTTCTCCATTAGAGAGCGATCTGTCTTTCCTCGTTTCGTATTTTTTTTCTTTGTTCTAATTTTGCTATTTCCATACCGCATTGAGTACGGATGGGTTTTTTTTAGCACTATATCTGTTCTCGACATTACCCTTGCGCTGTTGTTTCCTATTGTGGTGTTGGTCGCGATTGCCCGCAGGAGGCTGACAGTTGGCGACAAAATGGTTTTTATTGTCCTTCTTATGCCGCTTGTTTTTGCCTTGATTTCAATTGCCTGGACAATATGTGTTACCACAACGTTGAAGTCGGTTGTGGTTTACGGGGCGGCCGTGGCTGC
>JAGYMJ010000340.1 GCA_018400625.1 Planctomycetota bacterium | reverse complement strand
CGCTGTAGCTAATAATCGTCATTCCACCGGCACAGGGCACGGTGGAGATGCCACGGGGTTCACTGAGGACTTACATTGCCACTGCCACGTATTCTAATTTTTTGGATTCCTGGGGGACTCTCGGCTTTTTAACCGCTCCCAGCGCTCCACGGTCTGAAATCGCTAAAGAATCTGCTGCGGGCGTGGTGCTGATTTGTGTTGAGCGCTGGGATCGGTTGGGAATTGATTTTGATCTTTGCATGATATATGCGAACCGGCACAGGAGGCTTCAATGAACGGTCAGGCCACCAATTTTTTGTGGTCAACGGGTGGTTTTTGAAACGAGAAAGCTATTTTCCGGAGAAGTTTTGCCTTATCTTCAATCTCCTCAGGCCGGAAAGTTGCGCTTAAATCAAGGTCGCCCCTGTACAAAGTAACGCTGCCCCCTAGCGGAGCCGTGAACCTGAGTTCACACGCCGTTTGTTCTGCTAATGCCTGCCACATATCAACGTATCTATCGAATTTTGCCATTATTTTCGCCCTCTCAATTCATAGAAAAAAATAGAGCACATGTGAGATTTTAACTTACCTTAGTTCAACCTAGTATTATATTTATTTTATATTTGTGGGGATTTTTTATGCGTTCCATTTACTATTACTGTATTAAATTTTTTTGTTTTTCAATCAATTTAAAGGATCAACCGAAATAAAAACAAATCCGGGCGGACAGGTCATAACCCAAGTGCTTCATATTCAATTAGTTAGAAGGATATAAGGAGCGGCAAAAAAAAAGGAGCTTTTTAACTTGTTTTTGTTTTGATTCGGAGGCTGCTGGAATGTCCATAACATGTTAACAGCCGGAGACCGAGGATGAGATACATGTTTTGTGGTTTAATAACGGGTAATAATCTTTATCGGTACAATTATGGAAAACGCCTCCGTACGGTAAACCTTAGGAGTAAATGTGCTTGCATTGTTGTTTCGATATTGTTATTATTATCATATATAAATGTAATTCTTATGTCTTGACAAAAGGAGTGTAAGCTTTTTTATGCGGTTGGCGTTGGGTTTCTTTGTGAAAAACCGGTCATTTTTCAATGAGAACAGTAAAATTACTGGTCTTATGTATTAAGGGATTGCGTGGTGGTTTTGTTTTTGGAGACAGTTTGATTTCTTTAGTACCGGGAGCGTTAATGTCATGGCTAATATAACGGGCGAGGCAACGGAAGGGGTTAGGTCGCAAACTTTGCCGTTTGGGATCGAAATGCTGGACGAAGAATTGACGGGGATACCCGAGGGAGGAACCTGTTTGGTTTGTGGCGGGAAGGGTACGGGAAAGACTGTGCTTGCGCTTAATTTTCTGCTTTCCGGCCTGGCCCTTGAAGAAAGGGTGGCTTTAGTGACATCCACCTATCCCGAACAATTCCTTGATCTGGCCGACGAATTGCAGCTTCCGCTGCGCAATTATGTTGAAACCGGTCAACTGATCCTTCTTTATCAGAAGACACAGAGCGCCGGTATAATCCGTAATGATCAAGACCTTGCATCCATGCTTTCGGCACTTGAGGAGAAAATCCTCCCATGGGAACCCACCAGAATGGCAATAGATTCCGCTGTGCCCTTTTTTTCGCTGTTGCATCCCGGCTTCCGGGATGAGGGAATCCCGGCCCTTATACGCCGTATACTGAAGATGAAACTGGCCCTTTTGCTTACTACCAGGATGCCTGCATCCACCGAAGCTATTGCCCTTCGCCGCCATCTGGAAGAGCGCGCGGCCTGTTACTTCCATCTTGACGAACATCGAAGCCCCGACGGAGACAGCAGCCGTCGTCTGGTCGTGAGGAAGATGCACGGGCTTTCTCCACCCTACCCTGTTTATAATTTTCTTGTAGAGAACGGAACCGGGTTAAAAGTTTTTAATCGAAGCGAAACGCCTTTGCAGCCGCCGCAACAAAAGGCTGAAAAAAAAACAGGGACGCGGACAAAACCATCAACAACCGGGAAGAGGTCTCTTGATTTTCGAAAGAATTTGACCATCCGTAAAGAACTGGAGAAAAAGTTTGAACCCGGGCGGAAAACTTCAGAAGCGGGCGATAAAAAAGAAGAAACAGAGCCCCCCGAGAAAGAAGCTGGTGAGGGTTTTGCTTTTCGGGATAAAATGAATGGCGACACAGCCCCCGAGGAACAAGTTCATCGGCCCCAAAACGAATACGAACGGCCCAAAAAAGAGGAAAAAAGCCCGGTTGAAGAAGAAATACAGCAATCGGAATTCAAATGGCCGACAGGAAAAGAAGATGTAGGCCAAGATGAAGAAGAAATACAGCAACAAAAATTCAAATGGCCGACAGGAAAAGAAGGTCTTTCCGAAGAAAAATCACAGCTTCAACTCAGAGCAAGCAACGGCTTTGTTTTTCGAGAGACGGAAAAAGACGATATCTATAAATTTGAAAATGCTGGGGCTGCGGTCGAAAAGACGAGGCCGGATGTGCTCCAATGGCCGGCCGCCTCCGGGATCACCTACGGCGAGACGCTGGCCGATGCAGAACTGACGGGCGGAGAAGCCGGCGTCGAAGGGGATTTCCAGTGGAGCGATGCTTCCCCGTCGCCGGACGCCGGAGATTACCAGCCCTTTGAAGTGACCTTTACACCCGAAGATACGCAAAACTACAGCGCGGTTTCCTCCGAGGTGCCGGTGACGGTTCTCAGGGCGCAGCCCCAGG